>JBEGLE010000246.1:0-4618 GCA_041183725.1 Pseudomonadota bacterium
CAGCTTGGCCAGCAAGCGCTCGCTATCGACGCGGCGGATTTCTTCGGCCGATGGCGGCGAAATCCAGTCCGCCGTGATACGCGCCCCACGCAGCATGCCTTCCACCCGGCGGCGGCGCGGATAGGGCACAACCAGAATGGCCGTACCCTTCTTGCCAGCGCGGCCCGTGCGGCCTGAACGGTGCTGCAAGGTTTCCGCATCACGCGGAATTTCGACGTGGATCACCAGCGACAGGCTGGGCAAATCGATCCCGCGCGCGGCCACATCGGTGGCGACGCAAACCTTGGCGCGGCGATCACGCAAGGCCTGAAGCGCCTGATTGCGTTCGCTCTGGCTGTGCTCACCCGAAAGGGCAACCACGGCAAAGCCGCGTTCGGTCAGGCTAGCGTGCAGGTGGCGGACGTTATCGCGGGTGGCGCAAAACAGCATGGCCGTTTCGGCATCGTGATAGCGCAGCAGGTTAACCACCGCGTTTTCGATATCGGCCGGGGCAATCGCCATGGCCTGATAGCTGATGTCGCCATGGCCCAGCGATTCCTCAACCGTTGAAATGCGCAGGGCATCGCGCTGATAGCGCTTGGCTAGGGCCACGATCGGCTTGGGCATAGTGGCCGAGAACAACAGGGTGCGGCGGCCATCGGGCATGGCATCCAGCAGTTCTTCCAAATCTTCGCGGAAGCCCATGTCGAGCATTTCATCCGCTTCATCCAGAACCACAGCGGCAATGCCTTTAAGGTTCATCGCGCCGCGTTCCAGATGGTCACGCAGACGGCCGGGGGTGCCAACCACGATTTGCGGCCCCTGCGCCAAGGCGCGGCGGTCCATCGCGGGGTTCATGCCGCCAACGCAGGTGGCAACGCGCACACCGGCACCGGCAAACAGCCATGACAGCTCGCGGCTGACCTGCTGGGCCAGTTCACGCGTTGGCGCGATAACCAAGGCGAGCGGCAGCTCAACGCGGCGCGCCATGCCGCTTTCGTCAAGCAGTTGATCGGCAATAGCCAAACCAAAGGCTACGGTCTTGCCGGAACCGGTCTGCGCCGAGACGACCAAATCGCGCCCCGCAGCTTCGGGTTTCAGCACGGCGGCCTGAACAGGAGTAGGGGCGGCATAGCCGCGCGCTTCAAGCGCTTCGCGCAGGAGCGTCGGGAGTGTTTCGAATGACATTTTTGCTTGCTTGTGTGATCGGTGGTCGGTCTTGACCACTACCGGGGGTGCCCGTTGGACAGGCCCCATTAGGCGCACATGGCCTGCGGATCAACCAAAGATCGGGAAAACAGCGAAAATCGGCTGACATGGCCAAAGAATCAGCGCCCAACCCCGCTTGTCCTGCGCCTATTGAACGACGCTGCACCGCACGCGCCCCTTGCGCCACACCCTTTGACAGGCGCAGGGTCAGCCGGTGTTATTTGGAAAATCACAACTTTGCTAAAGGCCCGTCACACTATAACTGCCAGACGCACTATGACTGGTAGACCCGCCATGCTGATCCGATCCCTCACCCGCCTTGCGCTTTGCGCCCTGCTGGTTGGTATGTCGCCTGCCATGGCGCAAAGCCGTGGCCCCATGGTGCTTGCCGCTGCCAGCTTGCAGGAATCACTCAGTGCCGCTGCTGATAGCTGGGCAGCAAAGGGCCATGCCCATCCAGTCCTGTCCTTCGCCGCCTCATCAGCCCTCGCCCGCCAAATAGACGCCGGCGCGCCGGCTGATCTGTTCATTTCGGCTGATGAAGACTGGATGGACTATCTGGCCAGCCGCAATCGCATCCAGCCCAGCAGCCGCGCCTCGTTTCTGACCAACCGCTTGGTGCTTATCGCCCCAGCCGCCAGCCGCTTGCGCCTGACGATCACCCCTGGCTTTCCGCTGTTGCGGGCGCTTGGCCCCGCTGGGCGTCTGGCTATGGCCGATCCCGATGCCGTGCCAGCGGGCAAATATGGCAAGCAGGCGCTAACCGCTCTGGGGCTTTGGCCGCAGGTGCGCCCGCGCTTGGCTCCGGCAGAAAATGTCCGCGCCGCCTTGATGCTGGTTGCACGCGGCGCGGCACCGCTGGGAATAGTCTATGCCACCGATGCTCGTGCGGCAGCAGGGGTGCGGGTGCTAGGCCTGTTTTCGGCAGGCAGCCATGACCCGATCCGCTATCCGCTGGCCCTGATCGCCACGTCACGCCATCCTGATGCCGAAGGCTTCCGCCGCTTCCTGCTCTCAGCCGAGGGCAAAGCGCTGTTCGCCCGCTTTGGTTTTGGAACCCGATAGGCCAAAATGCCCACGCTATCGCCAGAGGAATGGGAGATTGTCTCGCTGTCGCTAAAGGTCAGCGTGGTGGCCATTGTGGCCGCCCTGCCCGTGGCCTTTGGCTTGGCCATGCTGCTGGCGCGGGGGCGATTTCCCGGCAAGGTGCTGCTTGATGCCGTAGTGAATCTGCCGCTGGTCTTGCCCCCGGTGGTCACCGGCTGGCTGCTGCTTTTGGCCTTTGGCAGCCAAGGCCCGGTGGGGCACTGGCTGGATACTTGGCTGGGCATTAGCCTGTTGTTCCGCTGGACCGGCGCGGCACTGGCCGCAGCGATCATGGCCCTGCCGCTGATGGTGCGGGCCATGCGCCTTTCAATCGAAGCGGTTGATCGCCGTTTGGAAGGCGCAGCGCGCACTTTGGGGGCTGGCCCGTGGCGCTGCTTTTTTGCCATTACCTTGCCGCTGTCACTGCCCGGCATTCTGGCAGGCAGCATCTTGGGCTTTGCCCGTTCGATCGGTGAATTTGGCGCGACGATCACCTTTGTCTCCAACATTCCCGGCGAAACCCGCACCCTGCCCTTAGCCATCTATTCGGCGCTGCAATTGCCGGGCGGAGAAAGTGGCGTGTTTCGTCTGGCCCTGATCAGTGTGGCCTTGTCGCTGGCGGCCCTGATTACCTCGGAATGGCTGGTCCGCCGCACCGCACAGGAAAAGGGCCGCCATGTCCTTTGACCTTGCCCTAAGCCTACAGCGCGGCAATGCGCATATCGCGGCAGAGTTTGCCGCGCCCACGGGCCTAACCGCGCTGTTCGGACCTTCGGGGGCGGGCAAGACCAGCGTGCTTGATATGATCGCCGGGCTACTGCGCCCCGATCAAGGCCGCATCGTGGTGGCTGACCATGTGCTGTTTGATAGCAAGACCGGCATCAACCTGCCGCCCGAACAGCGCGCCAGCGGCTATGTTTTTCAAGACAGCCGCCTGTTCCCCCACCGCTCCGTGCGCGATAATCTGTTGTTCGGCTGGAAACTTGCCCCACAGCAGCGCCGCTGGATGGCTCTGGCCGATGCCGTGGCCTTTTTGGGGATCGAGCACCTGCTTGATCGTATGCCAAGCACCCTTTCGGGCGGTGAGGCACAGCGCATTGCCATTGGCCGGGCACTGCTATCTGGCCCGCGTTTTCTGTTGATGGATGAACCGCTATCCTCGCTCGATGCCGCGCGGCGGGAAGATATCATGCGGGTAATCGAACGCATCCGCGATGAACTGCGCCTGCCGATCCTTTATGTCAGCCACGATCGGGCAGAGGTGGAACGTCTGGCCAATACCATCATCCCGATGGCCTAAACGGCTTGTGCCAGCCACCATTTCAGCAAGCTATGGGCAATCGCCATAGCGGGAGGGGCAAGAAACGGCGCAGCGGGATCGCCCGCCATGGCGGCCGCCACTTCGGCGCGGGTGAACCAGCGGGCATCGTCCAATTCATTGGCATCCAGCGTGATCGCCGGATCATCCGCCAAAGCGTGGCACCCAATCATCAGCGATGACGGAAATGGCCAAGGCTGGCTGGCGATATAGCGCACATCGCGCGCCACAATACCCGCCTCTTCCAGCACTTCGCGCTTCACGGCTTCTTCAATCGTCTCGCCGGGTTCGACAAAACCAGCCAGCGCCGAAAAGCGCTTGGCCGGAAAGCGTGGTTGGCGGCCCAGCAACAGATTGCCCTGATGTTCAACCAGCATAATTGTTACCGGATCGGTGCGCGGGAAATGTTCGGCGCGGCAGGCGTCATCAGTGCAATTGCGCTGCCAGCCGCCCTTGGCCAGCACGGTGGCGGCGCCGCACTGAGCACAAAAGCGATGGCGGGCGTGCCACCCCACCAGCGCCCGCGCCGCACCATAGATCGCCAGATCAGCCGCGGGCATATCGCCCATGGCTTTCCATGTTTGGGGTCCGGGCGGGGCGACGCTGCCTTGGCTTGGCACCGGGGCAAAACAGGCGCGGTCATTCAGCAGGCCCAGAAACACCAAATCAGCCTGACCATCGGCTTCGGCCAAGGAACCCCATGTCAGCAAGCCCATCGCATCCAGCACCGGATTAAGGCCATCCAGCCGCAACAGCCGTGCGCGATGATCCATCAGCGCCCCCAGAGCTGCGGCATCCCCGCGCAGGTGGTCCGCCCGATCAAGTGGGCTCCCGGCAAAGGCAATATCCAGATCCAGTCGCGTCATTCAAAATCCTCTTTGGCCGCAGTCGTCATGGCGATCCGGGCAGCTTTGGCAAAGAGGGTGGGTAACCCTGCATCAGCCAATCTGGCAAGCGGCCACCACTGACCCGTGGCAAGATCCAGGCTTGCCGCCGCAGCCCCCCGGTACAAAGACACGCGCAGAT
>JBEGLE010000247.1:0-6894 GCA_041183725.1 Pseudomonadota bacterium
AGTATTCCGGTGATCGTCGATGCGCCCGAGGTGGGGCGCAATTTGCGTGAACACCGCCATGTCGATTTGCGTCTACGGGTAAGCAGCCACAGCCAGAACAAAGACTTGGGCGGTTGGCGAGCCGGCCTGTCAATGCTGCGCTACCTGTTTGGCCGCAAGGGGCCGATGACTCATGCGGCGCATGAGGTAGGAGCCTTTGCCAAGTCTGACCCATCTCAACCCCATGCAGACTTGCAATTTGGTTTGATGACAGTTTCGGCTAGCAGCACTGGCAAGAATGGCGATATTGCGCTCGACCAGTTTCCAGGTATCACCTTTGTTACTTATTTTACCCGGCCGGAAAGCCAGGGTGAAGTGCGGATTACCTCCACCGATGGCAGCACCGCGCCCTATATCAACGTCAATCACCTTTCTGCCGAGATTGATCGTCAGCGCTTCGTGGCGGCTTTCCGCTGGAACCGCAGACTGGCGGCGCAGGCGGCACTAAAGGGCTGGGTGATAGAGGAGGCTCAGGAATCGCGGGCGCTGGTAAGCGACGAGGACATTCTCGCCAATGCCATGAGCCTTGGCGGGTCGTGCTTCCACACCGCCGGCACAGCGCGCATGGGCAATGATGCTGGGGCCGTGGTTGATCCGCAGCTCCGGGTGCGTGGGGTCACTGGCCTGCGCATTGCAGATACGTCAATTATGCCTACCTTGGTTTCCGGCAACACCAATGGACCGGCGATGATGATTGGCCTTCGCGCGGCTGATTTCATTATCAAAGATGAAGCTGCCGCCTGAACAACGGTTAATATTCGAAGTAAACACAATACGGCCGCGTCAGGCCACCGCATGGGGAGAAAAACATGCACATGAACAACCTCGTAATCATCAGTGTTGATGATCACATTACCGAACCTGGCGATATGTTCGACAAGCACCTGTCAGGCGAAGACTTGGCTACCGCGCCAAAGCTGCGAACGAAAGCGGATGGTACCAACTATTGGGAATACCAGGGCAAAAAGATTCCTTCAGTGGGCCTCAATGCCGTGGTTGGCCGCCCGCGTGAGGAATATGGCATGGAGCCGACATCATTCGATCAGCTGCGCAAGGGCTGCTATGATGTTCATGCCCGGATTGATGATATGAACATCAATGGTATTGCGGCTTCGCTGAATTTCGCCAGCTTCCCGATGATCGATGGCGGCCTGTTTGTGCAAGCAGAAGACAAGGCGCAGGCACTGGTTCACCTTCGCGCCTATAACGATTGGCACGTTGATGAATGGTGCGGTGCCTATCCGGGCCGGTTCATTCCCTGCGGTTTGCTGCCGGTGTGGGATATGGATGCCACCGTGGCCGAACTGCGCCGCTTGGCTGACAAGGGCTGCCATGCTGTATCGATCAATGATAACCCCACCGTGCGCGGTCTGCCTAGCATCCACAATGCTTATTGGGAGCCGCTTTACGCCACGGCGGCAGAGATCGGTACGACCTTGTGTCTGCATATTGGCGGGGGCAATCCAGCACCGCATGCTTCAATGGAAACTCCGATCGAAGCTTGGATCACCACTATGCCGATGTCGGTTGCAATCGGTGCGGCTGATTGGCTTAACTTGAAGGCGCTGCAGGATCATCCGACCCTGCGCATCGCCCTGTCGGAAAGCGGCATTGGTTGGATTCCTTACCTGACCGAGCGGGCCGACTTCTCGCATGAGCAGCATAAAGCTTGGACCAACTCGAACACTATTTTTGGGGATCGCAAGCCCTCAGAAGTGTTCCGCCAGCACTTCACCTCGTGCTTCATCGATGATGCCTATGGCCTGCAGAACATCGATCGGATTGGCGAAGACAATATCGCTTATGAATGCGACTATCCACATTCCGATACCCTGTGGCCTAATGTGCCGGAACGGCTGTGGGAAACGGTAAAGCATCTGAACGAAGCGCAGATTGACAAGATCACGCATGGCAATGCCATGCGCGACTTTAAATTTGATCTGTTCGCCCATCATAGCCGTGAAGAGTTGACTGTGGCGGCATTGCGGGCGCAGGCCACCAATGTGGATACTTCGGTGCGCTCAAGCGGCGGCGCTGCCCCGCTGGCAGCCGGCATGGCAGGCCGTCCGGTGACCTCGGGCGATATTGTGCAAATGTTTATGAAACACGCTGAAACCGCCTAACCTGCAACTGGCGTGACTTTGTTTGGAATGGAGACTTTGGTATGGCCGAAAAAGTGATTGTCATTACCGGCGCCAACGGTGGTTTGGGCCGGGCGCTGGCCCAACGGTTTGCGCAGGATGGTGATAAGGTCATCCTTCTTGGCCGCACGCTTGCCAAAGTGGAAGAAGTTGCCACCGCGATTGGCGCCAATGCCAGCGCGGTGGCTTGTGAGGTCACGTCACCGGCATCGGTCAAGGCAGCCTTCGCGGAAATTGCCCAGCGGCATGCCAAGATCGATGTTTTGATCAATAATGCTGCAATCTTTGAACCTTCGCCGATCGATGAAGCATCGGATGAGCATATCTTGAATGGTATTCTCACCAATCTGGCAGGGCCGATGCTTTGCTCACGCTCGGCTATTCCATTGCTTAATCGCGGCGGGCTTATCATCAATATCAGTTCGGAATCGGTCGATCATCCGTTCCCCTACTTGCTAGTCTATCAATCGACAAAGGCCGGGCTTGAGCAGTTTTCCAAGGGCCTGCATGCCGAACTGGAAGATAAAGCTATTCGCGTCACCACCGTGCGCGCTGGGCAGATGATGGGGCCAGGTAGCTCGGCTACCATGGACCCAGAAATGGCTATGCGTTTCTTCCAAGAATGCATCAAACGTGGTTTCAATCCGATGGAGCGTGGTGTCACGCAATATGACAGCACCACCGGCTTGTTCCGCTATTTGATCGATTTGCCCAGTGATATGCACATCGACATTGCCACCTACCAAGCGCGCAAACCGGATGCCGAACCCGCCTAATTATAGGCCCCGGCCCGCCATGGCGCGGGCCCAGACCAAAGCAGGATAACCACCATGACGCTTCTTCCCGAAGGTAAACTCTATATAAATGGCCAACTGCGCGATGCCGCAGGCGGTGCCAAGTTTGAAGATATCAACCCTTGGACTGGCGAAGTGGTTGGCTATGCTGCCGACGGTTCGGCTGCTGATATGGAAGAGGCCATTGCCGCTGCCCGCCACGCCTTTGATCACAGCGACTGGGCAAGCAATTCCGCCAAGCGGCTAAAATTGATCGCCAAGCTGGCAGAATTGCTGCGCGCCAACCGGGATAAGCTGCTCGATATCGCCATTCGGGAAGGTGGCTCCGCGATGGGGGCCTGCAATGTGGCCATTGTCGATGGGCCGCTGAGCTATTTTGATGCCTTGTACAAGATCTATGACACAATCGAATGGGAAAAGGCTCTCCCTGATCGTGAGGCTTGGGGCTCGGTTCACCGCCGTATGCTGGTCAAAGAAGCTGCGGGGGTGGTCGGTGCGATCATTCCTTGGAACGTGCCACTTTATATCACTGTGGGCAAAGTGATCCCGGCTCTGCTGGTCGGCTGCACGGTCGTTCTTAAGCCTGCACCAGATACCCCGCTGATGAGCACCATCATTGGCGAACTGGCGGCCGAGGCAGGATTCCCCGACGGTGTGATCAATGTGGTGAGCGGCAAAGACCCGGCACTTCTGGGCGAAATGCTGGTAACTGATCCGCGGGTTGATGTGATCTCTTTCACCGGATCAACCGGGGTTGGGCGCCGCATCATGGAAAAGGGCGCCCCCACCCTAAAGCGTCTGTTCCTCGAACTGGGTGGCAAATCTGCAGCGATCATCTGCGAAGATGCTCCCAATTTTGCCGAAGCCGTCGGCCAGTCAATTGTCTGCTATCACGCGGGTCAAGGCTGCGCGACGATCACCCGCTTGCTGGTGCCCGAAAGCCGTTATGCCGAAGCCGTCATGGTGCTGGAACACGCCTATGCGGCCTATGGGCAGATGTGGGGCAAGGCCGAAGATCCGACCAACTTCATGGGGCCGTTGATCTCGCGGCGTCAGCAGGAGCGG
Source organism: Pseudomonadota bacterium (assembly GCA_041183725.1). Lineage (GTDB taxonomy): Bacteria > Pseudomonadota > Alphaproteobacteria > Sphingomonadales > Sphingomonadaceae > Novosphingobium. Next base: position 4,040 of record JBEGLE010000247.1, read on the forward strand.
GTGATGGGCTATATCGAAACCGGGGTGAAAGAAGGCGCGCGCCTCTTGGCCGGCGGTAAGGTGCCCACCGACAAGGGCAATGGCTTCTTTGTAGAACCGACCTGCTTTGTTGATGTGACCAATGACATGACCATCGCGCAAGAAGAAATCTTCGGCCCCGTCTTGGTCGTGATCCCCTATAAGGATGAAGAAGACGCCATCCGGATTGCCAATGACAGCGAATATGGCCTGTCTGGTGGGGTTGTTTCGGGTGATGTTGATCGCGCCCTGCGTATTGCCAAGCGCATCCGCACCGGGACGGTCGGCATTAATGGCGGTATGTCTATTGATGTTGATTTGCCCTTTGGTGGTTACAAACAGAGCGGGCTTGGCAAGGAATGGGGTGTGGAAGGATTTGAGGAGTATCTCGAAACCAAGGCCATCGCCATCAAGCTTTAGAGTGAAAAAATACGCTAACTATCTGCGCCGGAGCAGGGCCTGAATGGGGCCTGCTCTCGCACAGTGCGGGTGGTGCCGGGCCATGTGCCTGCAGGGAGAGACCTAGTCATGTCTGAAAATCAGGCCAAAGCAGCCATTGTTACCGGAGCCGCAGGCGGAATGGGGGCCGCGATAGCCCGCGCCCTTGCCGATCACGGCTATAGCTTGGTGCTGTGTGACCTGCATGCTGCGCCGCTGGAAAGCCTAGCCAAGGAGTTAGCAGGCAAAGTGTCAGTGGCTCTGGTTGCTGGAGATGTGACGGCGGCAGACTATCCGGCTCAGATTTTGGCAGCCTTGGGAACCCGCCCAATTGCGGCTCTGGCCCATGCCGCTGGGGTATCGCCCTCGATGGCTGATGGGGCACGGGTCTTTGCGATTAATTTCACTGCAACCACCACATTGGTTGAAGCCCTGTTGCCACATATGGCGCCGGGCGGTGTTGCGGTGCTGATCGCCTCCAACTCTGGCCAGATGATCGCTCGCCCCCTGTTTGATAAGGCTTTGCGCAAGGTTCTTAAGGGCGGCAGTTCGCTGATTGTAAAGCTGATGCTGCGCAATCCGCGCACATCCTATCCTATGTCTAAACGTGCAGTGCAGCTTTATGCTCAATCCATGTCACCTGCATTTGGTAAAGTGGGCGCACGGATTGTTTCGCTCTCACCCGGAATGATCGATACGGCTATGGGGCGGCTTGAACAGCAAGCAGGACCAGAGATGGACCGGCTGCTTGCAGTTACCCCGCTGGCGCGGATGGGCCAATCATCTGAAATAGCCTCAGTCGTCGCCTTCCTCGCCTCGCCATCTGCCAGCTATATCACCGGCACCGACATCTTGGTGGATGGCGGCACTGTGGCCGGTGTTGATGCTGCTGGCGGCCCGATGAAGCTATGATTTGCCAGTGAACTGCGCGCAGTTCATGCTGATTGTTCTTATTCCTCAAGCCATGGAAAGTTCGCGATGACAGTTCCGCGCCCCCGCCCCAAGTTGGATGATGACAACCGCGCCTATTGGACGGGGGGCAGCTTGGGTGAACTGCGCTTGATGCATTGCCCCGATTGTGGAGAGTTCACTCACCCCCCGCGCCAGATGTGTCGCCATTGCCTGGGTGAAAATATGGTAGCCAAAGCAGTGTCAGGTACCGGCAGGATTGATACTTTTACGATCAATTATCAGCCGTGGATGCCAGGGCTTGAAGTGCCCTTCGTTATCGCCCGGGTAGCCCTGGATGCTGTTCCGGGTGTGGTAATCACCAGTAACATCGTCAATTGCGCGCCAGAAGATGTGCAGTTTGATGATCGGGTTCAGGTCTTGTTTGAAGAGCAAGACGGCATCTGGTTCCCGCTGTTTGAAAAGGTTTCCTGATCATGGTGAAGAGGCAAGAAGCCTTTATCAGTGGTGTTGGCCAATCAGAGGTCGGAATTCGCTTGAGCCGGTCGCCGCTGGGCCTGACCAAAGATGCTTTGCAGGAAGCCCTAGCCGATGCCGGACTGACGCTGGATCAGATCGATGGCGTTGCCACCTATCCGGGCCGCATGGGAGCCTTTCTGGGCTTTTCGCCGCTAGGTTCGGAAGATATTATCGAGGCCTTTGGGATCAAGGCGCGCTGGCATTTTGGCGGCGGCGAAATTCCCGCCCAATTGTCGGCTATAGCCGAGGCAGCCAACGCGGTGCGCACAGGGCAGGCGCGCCATGTTTTGTGTTTCCGGACCGTATACGAAGCCGCGGCTCTGGCACGGCCAGAAGAATACCCGCCGATGCGCAGCGGCTTGGTGGATGGCTATATGCAATGGATGGCCCCGTATTACGCGCTTTCAGCAGCTTGTTGGGTGGCGCAATATGCCATGCGGCACATGCATAGCTATGGCATGACCCGCGAACAGTTGGCGCAGGTGGCACTGAATGCAACCCGCAATGCCGTGCTTAACCCGCGCGCGCGGGCTATAACGAAAGAGCCGCTGACGCTGGATAAGTACATGGCCTCAAGGCCGATCACATCTCCTTTTTGCCTCTACGATTGTGATCGCTTTACTGATTGCTCGACCGTGATCATCGTTTCGGCCGGTGATGCGCTGGATGAGGTGACATCCACCCCAATTCGTATCGCCGCCAGCGCGGGCAGTGTGGAGCGGTGGAGTTGGGATCAGGCGGAAGATATGGCGGCCTATGCTACTGGGCCCGATCTGTGGGCCAAAACCGACTATCGTCCCAAGGATGTTGATACGGTTCAGTTCTATGATGGCTTTGCCTTTTTTCCGATCACTTGGTTGGAAGGGCTGGGCTTTTGCGAAAAGGGTGAAGGTCACCGCTTTATCGAGGGCGGGAACCGCATTGCTCGCAACGGCGAGCTGCCGATGAACACGGCTGGCGGCCAGCTGGGT
>JBEGLE010000248.1:0-18682 GCA_041183725.1 Pseudomonadota bacterium
GATGTGGGCAATAGCAAGGAGCGGCCAACTCTCTCTTGCTAGTGCAGCGCACTTGCAGGGTTAAAGTGTGCATCTTGCTAGCTGTCAACTTACCTGACTGCAAGTCTCCTGATTGGCTGGAATGACTCTCAAAAAATCGCATCAATAAACTGTTTTAAATGGATAAAAATTTAGTTTTTTTCTTCTAGTGGTCCTTCTTAAAAATGGAATTGCAGCGTTGCATTCCCATATGTGCTGTCCTATTCGCCTTTTGATCAGGCAGGGGCAGTGTTGCGACTCTTGTTAGCAGCCTAACCAGCGTTAGGGCTTTAGGGGCATTTGGCGGAACCGGAGAATGGCTGTGCAAACCCATTGGCGACTGGCCCTCATGTTCGATACAAAAGAAAGCGATCTTGCGGACGCGCTGAGCCAATTTGGCCCCGCTATTCGCGCTGCCGCTTTGGGCCACCTGGTGCGTATGGGGGTGGCTGATCGTCATATCGATCTTGGCGACTTTGCCCGTCGTGATCCGGCGAAGGGCTATGTCGATGTTGATGGAGCCATTGAAGTGAGCGTGGCGAATGATCGGATTGCAGTGATACCTACTATTTGCGCATCCCTGAAGCCGCTTATGGCTGATTTTTGTGATCTAGCATCGGTTCATATCATGACCGGACCAACCCATAACATGGTTCCAGTGCGTGAGGGTGGGACGTTCCTCTCTCTAGCCTTCCGTCGCGATCCGGCGAATACTTCAGCCATGTTCCGTGATTGGTGGTACAATCGTCACTCAAAAGTGGCGATCCCCGTCTTGGGCGATGGATTGTTGGCCTATGATCAGGTCCATGTTGAACAGGCCCCCAGTTTGGCTGCGGCAAAGGCTTTTGGTGCAGATTATGTCGAATATGATGCCTATGATAATCTGACATGGGTTGATCGCTATGGCTTTCTGCACTCACTGAGCGACACTGAAGCCATGCTTGGGGTCTATGCCGATGAAGTGGGCCAGATCGATCCGATTGGCCGGCGCAGTGCGATTATGACAGAGATTGGTTAGATTGGGATGGCTGGGCGCTGGCATAACAGCTCAATGACTAGTTAAGAATAAGGGTAATTCATGCAAAGACTTGTTGGCCGTACTTGCCTGATATCAGGGGCATCCTCGGGACTGGGCGCGCATTTTGCCCGTCTGGCAGCCAAGGCTGGCGCCCAGGTGGTTCTGGCTGCCCGTCGTCAAGATCGGGTTCAGGCGCTGGCCGAAGAAATCGGCGCGGCAGGAGGAAAAGCCTTGGCCGTTGCCATGGACGTGAGCGCGGAAGCCTCGGTTGCTGCCGCTTATGATGCCGCGGAGGAAGCCTTTGGCATTGTCGATACGGTTATTGCCAATGCTGGGGTTTCTGCGCCGGGGCGGTCAACCGAGATCAGCGCAGAGACTATCCGCAACCTGCTGGATACCAATGTGCTTGGGGTATTGCTGACCGCGCGCGAGGGCGCACGTCGTTTGATTGAGGCAGGTAGCCGCGAAACTGGGCGGGGGCGGATCGTGCTGATTGGCTCGATCACAGCAGAAATGACCGGGCAAGGGGAGACAATCTACAGCGCCAGTAAGGCGGCGGTTGCCCATATGGGGCGCAATCTGGCCATGGAATGGGTGCGACTGGGGGTGAACGTCAATGTTATCCAGCCGGGCTATATCCAAACCGAAATGGCCGCAGACTGGTTCGCCAGCGAAGGTGGCAAGGCGCAAATTGCCGGGTTTAATCGCCGCCGATTGCAACCGATCAATTCACTGGATGCTCCGCTACTTTATCTGTGTTCCGACGATTCCGCGCACACCACCGGTGCGACTTTCACCATTGATGATGGACAATTGCTATGACCATTTCCCAACAAGCGCTTGATATGGCGGACAAGGTTGAAGCCTTTGTGCGCGAGGTTATCATTCCCTATGAACACGATCCGCGCCGCGATCATCACAATGCTCCGCTGGACGAGATGGTGTTTGAAATGCGCGATAAGGCCCGTGCGGCTGGCGTTCTTACTCCACATATCCATGCTGACGGCAGCCACCGCAGCCAGCGCGAAACAGCTGAAATTCTTATTCGCTCAGGCCTTTCCCCGCTGGGACCACTGGCTTGCAACACCAATGCCCCAGATGAAGGCAATATGTATTTGCTGGGCCATGTCGGTAGCGCAGAAACCAAAGAGCGTTTTCTAAAGCCGCTGCATGAAGGCCGTGCACGGTCTGCCTTTTTCATGACTGAACCGGCTGAAGATGGTGGCGCCGGGGCCGATCCATCGATGCTCAAGACAACCTGCCAGCAGGATGGCAACCACTGGGTGATCAACGGTCGCAAGTGCTTCATCACTGGGGCGCAAGGGGCCAAGGTTGGGATTATTCTCGCCAAGTCAGCTGAAGGCGCTTGCATGTTCCTTGTCGATCTGCCGCATCCGGCGATCAAGATAGAACATGTGCCAAATACCATCGATAGCTCCATGCCTGGTGGCCATGCCACAGTGCTGATTGATAATCTGCGGCTGCCAGCGGATCAGATGCTGGGTGAGGCCGGTGAAGGCTTTAAATATGCGCAGGTTCGTCTGTCTCCCGCTCGCTTGTCGCATTGCATGCGCTGGTTAGGGGCATGTATCCGCGCGCATGAAATCGCCACGGACTATGCCAACCGCCGCGAAGCTTTCGGTAAAGTGCTGATTGAACATGAAGGGGTTGGCTTCATGCTGGCCGAAAACATGATCGACATCAAGCAGGCTGAACTGATGATCGACTGGTGCGCGGGTGTTCTCGATACTGGATCGCTGGGAACGGTGGAAAGCTCGATGACTAAGGTTGCCGTTTCTGAAGCGCTGATGCGCATCGCGGATCGCTGTGTTCAGGTGATGGGCGGCACCGGCGTAACCGACAAGACGATTGTTGAGCAGGTGTTTCGCGAAGTGCGTGCTTTTCGCATCTACGATGGTCCCACCGAGGTTCACAAATGGAGCCTAGCCAAGAAGATCAAACGCAATTGGAAGCAGGCCCATGGCCTCTAATCACAGTGCCAATACCAAGGCCAACGTGAACGAGGGCGTTGGCGCCATTCGCACCGAACTGGACGAGGGCGCGCTGGTGGCTTGGTTACAGGCCAATGTCGCGGGCTATCAGGGGCCGCTCACGGTTGGCCAGTTCAACGGTGGCCAGTCTAACCCGACTTACCGCCTGACAACGCCAGCGGCACAATATGTCTTACGGCGCAAGCCACCGGGGCACATTCTGAAAGGCGCGCATGACGTGCTGCGTGAGGCGCGCGTGTTAACTGCATTGGGGCCTACGGCCGTGCCGGTGCCGCGTATCCTTGGTGTGTGCTCGGATGAAGCCGTTCTAGGCAGTGACTTTTTCGTTATGGAAATGGTCGATGGTCGGATTTTCTGGGATGCTGCCTTTACCGAAATCCCTCAGGATCAACGCGCAGCCTATTTCGACGCGATGAACACAGTAATCGCCGCGATGCACAGCCTTGATCCGGCTGAAATTGGCTTGGGTGACTATGGTCGGGCTGGCAATTATTTTTCCCGGCAGATTGGCCGTTGGTCGCAGCAATATCTGGCAGATGAGTTGGCAGGACGTGATGCGGATATGGATGCGGTGGTCGAATGGCTGCCCACTGCCATCCCCGATGGCGACGAGACACGCCTGGTTCATGGGGATTTTCGTTGTGACAACATGATCTTCCATCCCACCGAGCCGCGCGTTTTGGCGGTGCTTGATTGGGAGCTATCCACGCTTGGCCACCCGCTGGCCGATTTTGCCTATCACGCGATGATGTATCACATGCCGCCGGATATTGTGGCGGGGATCGGTGGGGCGGATCCGATTGCCTTGGGCCTACCTACCGAAGCAGATTATATCGCCGCCTATTGCCGGCGGCGCGGGTTAGACGGCATCGAAAACTGGAATTTCTATATGGCCTTCAGCTTTTTTCGACTGGCGGCGATTTTCCATGGTATCAAAGGGCGCGTCCTGCGCGGCAATGCCTCTTCTGCTAATGCCAAAGAGCGGGCCAAAGCCTTTCCCCGCTTGGCCCGTCTGGCCCGCGAAGCCATGGCGCGCTGCGAGGCCGAGGAGGCTGGCGGCCAAAAGTATTAAACAAGACTGTGCCTAATGAGGCGAGGGAAGCAGACGAATATCGCAAGCCATTCATCTCTGTCGGCGCGGCCTTCGCTCTGGCAGCGGCATCCACGCCACGATGATTAAAATGGCAGAAGTTGGCCTGATTGGCCAACAGATTGTTTAGCGCCCCAGCTTGGCTAGCAGCAGCGTTTCGATCTGACGGCGGGCCACTTTATTGCTCGGCAGCATCGGCACGTCTTCGCGGGCAATCTGCACATAGGCGCGCGGTACCTTGAAGCTCGATAGGCGCTTCTTCAGCTCAGCCTCAATCGCAGCCATATCCAACATGGCCCCGTCACGCGGCACTACCGCAGCAACCACCAGTTCGCCGCGTTGATCATCAGGCAGGCCAACAACATAGGCCGAATGGATGCCGGGCAGCAGTTGCATTTCCTGTTCAACTTCAGCCGGCGAGACATTCGATCCATTGGTCTTGATCATATCGCCGCTGCGTCCAGCAAAATGGATGCGCGTGCCTTCAATCAGGCCCAAGTCTCCGGTGTGATAGAACCCATCGGGGGTGTAATATTGATCGCGTTCCAGCTTGTGCAGGCCTGGTGACAGGGCATAGCCGCGCACCTGTATTTCTCCCGGCTCGCCATCGGGAACTGGTAGGTTGGTTTCCGGATCAGCAATCCGCACTTCATAGCGTTCAGCAATGTGATCCAGCGGCGCACACAGGGGATAGCCGGGTGCGCGCAGTTCATCGCCATAGCTATAAGGACCAAAAGTCTCGCTCATTCCCAAGGCCCAAAACGGCTTGGATTGCGCCATTACGGCCAGGTCTTCTTCGGCCATCACTGTGCCCATAGCATGGCGGCTGCTGGTTGATGTGCCTTCGGTACACAGGGTGCAGCCGCCGCTAATCCAGTTTGGCAGCAGCGAAATACCCATGCCGCCCACCCAGAACATTGGCAGGAAAGCGGTTGATTGACCACCGCGCTTTACACCAATCATCTTGGCCAGATAGCCGGCGCGGAATACCACAGGTCCGTGCAGGTGCTTAACCCCTTTGGGCAAGGCCATCGAGCCTGAGGTGTAAATTTCTAGCATTTGATCGGTGGAGTGCACTTCGGCCTCCACTGCTTGCAGCAAATCTTCGCTGACGCTGCCAGCCAGTTTGGGCACGTCTTCCATAGCCTCGACGCAAGCGGGCAGATCTGCCCCCCATGAGGCTATCCAGCGCAAATAAGGGGCAGCGGTAAGCCGCAGATCAGGATTTTCGCTGCCCCGCAGTTCAGGCAGAGCGTCCAAAACGCGCGCTACGAAATCGTGGCCCAACAGGCTGCGCTGCACGATCAGGCCTGTGACATCCGATTGGCGTAGCACGCGCACCAGTTCATTGGCCTTGATCAGGGTGCTGATCGGAACAGCGATGGCACCTATGCGGGCAATGGCGGCCAGCAGCACGGCAAACATCGGGCTGTTGCCTTGAATAAAGCCAATCCGGCTGCCTTTGCCTGCACCGCGCGCCAGCAAACCACGCGCGATCAATGCAGACTTGTTGTCCAGTTCGCGAAACGTCACCGCATCATCGGGGATGGTTTCCCCCTTGAGGGTTAAGGCCAGCTCATCACCATAGGCGGCCGCTGCGGCGCGGACCATTTGCGGGAATGTCTTGGCTTTAACCGGCGCCGGGATCGTTTCAGTCATCACTCACCTAAGTTAGCGACAGATTGCTGGCCCAGCCTTCTTGTGCTGCAATCACCTCGAACAACACTCGGTTATGCACGGCTGCGTGGCAGACCCAGCCGACGCTCAGCAACCATACTGCGCAGCACTTCGCTAGTGCCGCCATAGATCGAAGTTGCAGTCGAGTGGCGATAGCCTATCTCAACCACGCCCAAGCCATCTTTGCCGCGGATCAAAGATCCGGGTGAAGACAGATCAAGCAGATCAGCCGCATCTTCGATAAAGGCCTGTGTCGTAAATACCTTTGATGCTGGGCCATAGGCAAGGTCTTGTTCACCAGCCAATCGGGTCCATAGCACGCGCGCAGCAAGGGATTCGCTGATTGCGGCGCGGGTGTAGACCTTGGTTAGGCGGGTCAGGGTTGAGGGATGCTCCAGCATAGGCTTGCCGCCCCGCTCTTCGGTTGCGGCCCATTCGGTAACGGCCTTCACCATCTTGCGCATTTGGTGGTGATAATAGCTGCCGCCTTGCTCCATCGAAAGGGCGGTCGCCATAACCTTTACACCGCCATTTATCTCACCCAAGCGATAGCGATCTGGGATGCGGACATCGGCATAGAATGTGGCATTGGTTCGTTCATCCATAAAGGTGTGAACCGGCTGGATTTCAATGCCTGGTACCGTGAGGGGCACCAAGAAAAGGGTCAGGCCTTTATGCTTGGGAACATCGGGATCGGTGCGGGTCAGCAGCAGAACATAGCTGGCCAATTCCGCGCCCGAAGTGAACATCTTCTGGCCGTTGATAACCCAGTCATCACCATCGCGCACTGCACGCGTTTTTGCGGCGAAAACGTCGGAACCGCCAGAAGGTTCGGTAAAGCCGAGGCAAGAGGTGAATTCACCACGGGCAAAACCTAGCAGGACTTCATCTTGCAATTCGGGAACGCCGACTTGTTGCACCAAGGCGCCAGCCATGCCCGTGACTCCGCCGGCCAGGCCGGCATAACCCAGTTCAGATGCGACAGTCCGGCAGGCACGGGTGGAATCTGCATCGGCATTGCGCCCCCCCCATTTTTCCGGCCAGTTGGGGAAAAGCAGCCCAGCCTTGCCCATGGCACGGTGAACATCCCAATCGTGGGCTTCGAAGTTTTCTTCAAACAATGCGTGCTTTTCAGGATCGAGAATGCCCGTCAGCAAGGCGCGCAGTTCTTCAGCCAGTGCGTTGCTCTTGTCAGGCGATTCAAAATCAATTTCCACGGCACCCGGATCTGGCAAATTTGCCGCCTCAGCCAAAAGTAGGCGGCGACCAGCCTTTTCAAGTTCGGCATCCGGATCACCCAGTGCCAACGCCCAAGATTTGGCCCGGCGATGATAAAGCTGGATGTCATATTCCGTGCTGAGGCCATAACCGGCAAACGTATGGATGGCATGGGCAACGCAATTGGTCGCTGTGCGGCTGGCCCACCAGAACAACCCGGAAATCAGCGCCCCAGCATCGGCCGCGCCATCGGCAATCGCACGCAGGGTCCACATAGATAGCATGGCTGCGCCATCGGCATCGATAATATCGACGGCAAGTGGGTGGCTGAGGCCTTGATAGGTACCAATCTTCTGGCCAAACGCCTCGCGTTCACAGGCATAGGCCGCAGCCATTTCCACTGCTTCGCGTGACAGGCCAATCAGCGCCGAAGCGGTGAGAATCTTCCATTCCTCGATGCCAGCTTCCCAAATCTTTTTGGCATCGGCATTACTGGACAGGACAAAGCGTTCGCCCGAACCTGGGGTAAACGATCCCAAGGCGGCACCACCCAATGTATGCGGGGCCTCCAGCGGTGAGGCAGGACATTCGATCGCCAGTTCGGTGCCATCAAAAGTCAGCACACCATCAGCAACTGCTCCGCCAGGAACCAGTTGTGGCTTGCCATCAGCAACACTGCGCAGGGCCAGAGTGAGCACTGCGCCCTCATCACGCACCTTGGCAACCCAAGTGCGGGCAACATCGCCACCTTCTTCGCCCAGAATGCGCAGGGCAACCAGCGATTCAGCCAGTGGGGCAGAGGCCAAACGGCGACCAGCCTGTTCCATCATCAGACAGGCATCAAACAGGCTCATGTCGCCGCCACCTGCATTGGCAGACAGGCGCATGAAGGGTACCTCAAGAGCGAGCAATTCGTTCCACAGGTTGCGATCAAAGCCAACCGGTTCTGCCGCGCGCACACGGGCAGAGGTGGATTCGCTGGCAAAAAAGCGTTCGAACATTTCCTTAACCGGAACGCTGTCTTCAGGCAGGCTCAGTTGCATTTGAAAGCTCCCAACAATCAATTTGAACGGATACCAGCAAGGCAGCCAGAATCCGATGGCATAGCTCCCTTAAGGCGATTCTTATCGACCGCAAACCCGTAAACGGGGCTTTTGCAATGAAAGTGTCGCATGGCATTAATGTGCCGGCCCAGATTGGCATGAGATGCAGGTTATTTGCAGCCTGATTTTTTCAGCTTTTGCAGGATTGCCGGGCTGACTGGAATAGGAAAATCCAGCAGTAATTGCGCCATTCCTTTGGCTACGGGATCAATCCAAGTCGACGCCAAAACCCCGCCATCCATAGAACCAAGCACGACGAAGTTCAGTGCTTTTAGCCCCGGAGCACTATAGGCCTCGACCGCCAACGGGCCAGCCTGGCCCAGAACCCGGCCGTAATGCGCTCCAACGCGCTCTGGGCTTAGCGCAGCTGCAATAAAGGGCAGAAAATCAGGTTCGCGGGCGATCACTGCTACATTGAACAGGTTGCCCTTGTCGCCACTGCGTGCCCAGGCCAGATCGATCAATGGTACGGTCAGGGCGGGATCTGCTCCCTTCGGTGCGGCGGGAAATGAGGGGGGGGGCACAGCGCCAGCAGGAACCAACGCATCGGTTGGCACCAAGAAGGCTACCGGCTGATCATCAAGGGTAACGCATTGCTTTACTGCCTGCTTGGCTATCAGGAATCCGGCGATCCTTTGCACCGGCCTTACAGCGGCCGAGAGGCTTAACGTGGTGCCCACCGACATATGGCTAATTGCTGATCCTTGCTCGCGCACAAATACCTGCGCTCCCTCTTGATCCGGATGATCGGCAAGCAAGCGGCACAGCACCATGGAAGAGCCAGTGCTGCTTTCGCCAAACACGTCGCAACGTGTCTGAATGAGTGGCGGTCGCTGATTGGCGCGCAGGATCGTGTTGGTGCGGGTAAACAGTTCCTCACCCAGTCGGTGGGCTTTGGCTGCAGCTTCAAGGCCAATGATTGGTGCCACTGCCGAAGCGCGCCAGCCTTGGTCATAGGTCAGGCTGGCTTTGTAAGTGGCCGTGCGGCCCAGGCCCTTGGCACCGGTTACCCGCACCCGGTCTGGTCCGATCTGAGCCAGTGCCACCGTGCTGAAGTCACAAATGACATCGGCAACATAATAGTGCTGTGGATCACTGACTTCGTAAAGCAATTGCTCAGATACCGTGCCGACCGAGACCAGTCCGCCAGTGCCCGGCGGCTTGGTGATCACGAACGAGCCATCCTTGTGGCATTCGCCGATCGGCATGCCAATGCCTGCCCAATCAGGCACATCCCGCCAATCGGTAAAGGTGCCGCCGGTGACCTGCGCAGAGCATTCGAGCAGATGGCCTGCCAACGTGCCGGCGGCCAACAGATCGAAATCATCCGTCCCCCAGCCGAATTCGTGAATCAAGGCCCCCAGTGCCAAAGCGCTATCTACTGCACGCCCGGTGATGACTATATCAGCGCCTGCAGCCAATACCGCTGCGATAGGGAAGGCCCCAGTATAGGCAACGAGGCTGTTGACCCGATCAGCCTGGCTGATTTTGTCAGCCACCAATGATCCGTCGAACATATCCCTGGTGGTGGAGGAAATTATTTCACCATGGCGCTCGGTCAGGTTGTCGCCGGATACCACGCCAATTCGCAGGGCAATACCCGCAGCATCTGCCTTGGCGCGCAAGGCGTGGGCGCAAGCGTCTGGGTTGAGACCACCGGCATTGGCCACCACCCGAATGCCCCGCGCCAGCAGTTGTGGCAGGTGTGGCAGAATATAGCCGTCAATAAAGTCATTGGCGAAGCCGGAGCCGCTGCCAGTTGCCAGAGCCCGGCCCAGTCCACCCATCACGGATTCCGCCAGGAAATCAAAGATGATGTAATCGAGCCCTTCGGCCTTCTCCAGCAACTGGGCAATCCCCATGCGACTGTCATTAAAAAAGGCTGTGGCCGCACCGATTTTAATTGTCTTGGTCACCATGTTTTATCCTGCTTTGCGCGGCGGATCGCGCGGTGGCGCGCAATAGATTAGGTGCGTAGCATGGGAAGCGAGTGATACAAATGCCGATGGAAATCCAACCCAAGCGTGACATTGGCATGAGTTAATGGTCACTGTTTGGGAAATGGCGGCAGCAGTCGCAGTTTGGCCATGTGGCGCAAGTGGCTGATTAACGCGGTCAGGCTATCGCGACAGGCGACAAACCCCGCTTGGCGCAGCTTGATCGTGCTGAGCAGCACTGGGGTGGCCTTCTCGGCGATCCGCGCTCCATTCAGCAGATCAAGATAGGTGTGCGATTGCCCTAATAGTCCGTCGAGAGAAGGCACCAGCAAGTTATGCCGTGAAGCCATAGTCCTCCAGGCTGCTTGATTTTGGGGTTCTGCAAAAAACTGAGCGAAACTGTCCGGGGCTGGGCCACTGCACACTAGGCCAAGGTTTTGGGCCAAGCGATCCCAGGTATGGCGCAGCACAAAGACATCGCCATTGGTGATGTTAAAGGTCTGATCGGCAGCCATGGCATGTGTGGCAGCCCAGATGAAAGCCTCTGCCAGCAAGGTGGCATCGACCAGTTCCCACAGCGCCTCACTGGTGCCAGGCAAGGCAAAGGGCAGGCTGCGTTCATGGCACAGAGCGGCATAGGCACCAATGGCAGCAACCGGGTTCATAGCGGCACCAGGCGCGCTTCCTAGCAGAATTTGTGGTCGCCAGAGGGTAAAGGCAAAACCGGCGGCGGCGCTGGTCATTCGCAGATGATCCTCCTGCAACCAATAGAAATTGGCGTGCGGATCGCGGGGGCTATCTTCGCGTAAAGGCAAGGTGATGGGGTGAACATGGCCACCATAAGCTTTCGCTCCCTGCAGCAGGCTGACATGACGCAGATCACCGGATGAAGCCAATGGATCAAGCAGATTGGCAAACATCTGGGCATTGTGCTCCATCAGCATGCTATCGCGCCATCCACCAACCAGTCCCGGGGCCTCGGCCACAGCCGCGTAGACCAAATGACTAATGGGCGGCAGGTCGGCTAGCGCTCGGACACAGGCGGCGCGATCACTCAGATCAAGCGCGACATGGCGAAACGGGCATTCGTTAGGCACATGTGGACGGCGACGCGATAGGGCGATTACCTGCCAGTCGGGTAAGCGCGAAAAATGCGCAACCGCCTCGGCCCCAATTACCCCGCTTGCTCCGGCCACCAACACAACATTGGCAGACGGAGCGCTGACTTGGCGTTTCATCCTGTGGGGCCAGTCAGTCAGCTTGTATCAGCCTTGCGCCTTCGGAACATTGGCCAGCTTAGGCAGGTTGCTGGTGTCCATGCCATAGCCGAATTTGCGGAAGTTCTGGGTGTGGCACAAGTGGTGCAGCGAGAAGGCCTGATCGATGGCGTTCTGCTGGCCCTGAATGTCCAGGGTCTTGTTTACTGCTTCCTTTGCCAGCTTCAGCGCGAAAGCTGGCTTGCCTGCAATTTTGATAGCCATGGCCAAAGCATAGTCTTCCAGATCAGCCCGCTCAACCACGTGGTTGACCATGCCGAGCCGGTGCGCCTCATCAGCGCTCCAGACGTCAGAGGTGAAGAGAAACTCTTTGGCCTTGCGCGCGCCAAGTTCCCAAGGGTGGCCAAGCCACTCAACGCCTGAAACGCCAAAGGTTACCACCGGATCAGAAAATTGCGCATCTTTTGAAGCGATAATAATATCGCAAACCCAAGCAAAAATCAGTGCACCGGCGATGCACTTGCCTTGTACGGTGCATATTGTCGGCTTGGAAATGTTACGCCAGCGTCGGGCGGATTCCAGGTAGCCTTCTTTTTCCGAGGCATACCAACCATGGGTATGGCCGTCCTGAAACCCGCTCCAGGTGCTAATATGCGGGCTGCGTTCTTGCATATCGTCTTGATAATTCTCAACCGTATCAGCGATATCGTGTCCGGCAGAAAAATTGCGGCCATCTGCGCCAAGGATAATAACTTTGATCGTATCGTCATAAAGCGCCCGATTAAACGCGGCGTTGACATCAAAAATCATCTGGGGGTTGATGGCATTGTGCTTATCAGCCCGCGCCAAAACAATACGCGCAACACCATCAGCAGGTGTTTCATAGCGGATGGTGGATTCTGTCATCTGGATGATCCTTAGAATCTGGTATTAAATCAGTCGGATGTGCAATTGAGAGGGGGGCGCTTGGCGGTCAGCCAGGCTTCGCGACTAGCGGCAGTAATTTCAGCGGCCTTGTCCCAGAATGCTTCGCCTTTGGCCAAATTGACGAAATTAAAGTGTGTTTCGTGCCGAATTTCCAGCAGTTCAACGCCATCGGGGCCGGGGCGATAGGCATAGGGTACATCAGCAGGGATAAAAAAGCTGTCGCGCGGCCCCAGATCTTCCGTGCCCATCCGAAGTGACCCGGCAATAATGTAATAGAGGCAATCGGCGTTGTGACTATGAAGCGGCAAGGGATAATCTTTTTTGAACCAGACATGAGTCAGGCTGAAGCCGGGAAGGTTGACTAAAACCTTCACTTCGTCGCCTTCCAAATAACCCGCTTCCAGCACTTTATCCATGCCAGCGCGTTGAACCGGGGTGAAAGGTTCAACTGTCATGCAGCCTTCATCCATCAAGCCCTTGGCGTCGGCGGCCCGGAAGATCTGGAATTTCGAAACGTCGCTTTCATTATCAGACATGATCTCTACCCTTTTTTCGCGCCAATGCTGGCCACATGAGCGACCATCAGTTTCTTATAGTCATCGCCGAGCATGAGGGAGCTGTTAACCAGTCGCTCAACCGATGCCGCCTGATGGGCGGGTAGGTCTGCTGCCAGTTCAATGGCAATTTTTGATGCTCCGACCATTTCGGCATTCTGCTGTGCGAGGTGGTGGCAAAATCCCATCACATCGTCTTCGAATGTTTCGTCAGGATAGACTTTGTGAACGAGACCCATGATACGCGCTTCTTGGGCATCGATCGGCATATTGGCAGTGATCATCAGTCGTGCCCAATGTGGGCCGACGATGCGCACCAAACGGCTGACGCCATTGGTTGCGGGGAGCACGCCAAATTTTGCTTCAGGGAAGGCATAACTGGCGCTAGCTGCGGCAAGGCGGAAATCGCAGGATAGTGACATTTCCAAA
Source organism: Pseudomonadota bacterium (assembly GCA_041183725.1). Lineage (GTDB taxonomy): Bacteria > Pseudomonadota > Alphaproteobacteria > Sphingomonadales > Sphingomonadaceae > Novosphingobium. The sequence goes on from JBEGLE010000248.1 coordinate 13,201, forward strand.
CTACCACCTACACAGCGGGCCTGATGGGCAACGACGAACGGTTTTTCGATCGCTTCCATCTCATCCCAAACTTGGCGCATGCGGCTGGGCAAACGGCGGTGCGCTTCGCGGACCCCTGACCCAGTGGTGGGGAAGCCTTTTGCAGAGCCACCGCCTTCTTTCAGATCGGCCCCAGAGGAGAAATAGCGGCCGGTTGAGCGGATCAACATAACCCGCAGCTCGGGTGTGTCGCGGTAATGCTCTACGGCTGCTTCCAGCGTGCGCATCAGTTCGTTGCTCATGGCATTCAGCTTGTCTGGCCGATTGAAGGTGGCAATGAGGATGTTGTCTTCCTCTGTAATCAGCAAATGGGGCTGTTCAGTCATGGCATATCCTCAGTATCGGGGCCGCGTAAGCCTTGGTATCTTGTGGCAGTCACTTAGGTTCATTGTGCTAGTTCAGCCTACATGGGGTCGCTTACCTAGCGCGTCAGTATCGGCATTGCCGAAGCCTTGATGTCTTTTCAATCTTAAAACTGATTGTCCTGCCGCTATTGCAAAATTCTTTGTTGTGCGCCTTCGCTCAAGCCTAGCAAAAGCTGCGCCGCCAGTCATATGACTGGCGGCGCTTTGCCGGGTGACCGGATGTTCAGGTTGCCAAAGGCCATACTTGGCCCCTTGCTGTGGTATCAAAAACCTATGTCGAGGATCGGCGAAGCAAAGCCGCTATTCACGACATTGCTGGCCTTGGCCAGCGTGTCTTGGTCCAAATCAGCCAAGTAACCATCGATCAGCCGTTGATAATTGCTGATCATCCCCTCGTGCTTGGCGGCCAGACGCATGAATTGAAGATCGTGAAGGCCGCGTTGCTGCAGTGGCAGGTTGTAATAGTCCTGACGCGGGATTTCGGGAAATTCTTGCGAGTCATAGGGCAGAATGGTCGGCTCGCTGGGGGTGTCATAGTCTTCCCCTTCGGGACGGATTACCAGCGACCAGATTTCGAAGAAACACGTTTCCGGAGTGAGCGGACGAATGCGATAAGCTGAAGAGGCACTGATCATCGGCAGCAGAAAATAGTGCGGAAACATGAATTCCACTGCGTGATGTGGTTGGCTGGTGGCGACATGGGTAATGTCAAACATATCAGCCCCACGTGCCTTGGCGTCTTTTTCAATTTCGCTCCAGGCTGCCATAAAGAAGGCTCCAGTGGCAGCATCGGGATCCTCTGGCACATCCATATCGCGCAAGGTTTCCGTAACGGCGATTTCGGTTTTGTGAACCATGCCGTCCATGCCTTCGCCCAGCTTGGACAAGAAGTTTGCGTGCATATTGACTGTTTCGCGCGCGTTCAGATCGTCGTTCACGTAAACGCCATCGGCATCAACACCGAATGTGCGGCTACCTTTGACTGAAACCTCGTGAAGTTGCGGGTGAGTAACTGGGGTGTGAAACCCCTCTTGGAAAGCTTCCATCGCCAGCTTCCAATTGGTTGGCAGTACAGTGCCGCACCACCAATCCATTTTCAGCTTGTCACCATGGCGGGCATCGATGCGATCAGCGACCGGGCCCAGCGTTTCGCGCAACCCCGGTGCCTTGTCATCAAAGTTGATAAAGGCACAGCCTGCCCAGAATTCGACCCGCACAGGCACCAGATCGATCTCGGCGCGTTCTAGCACGCCCTCATCAAAAAACTCACGACCGAAGACAAAGGTATTTTCGCCTTCACCATTCCATCTCCAGCCATGGAAAGGACAGATAAAGCCATCCTTGCCGCAGTGGCCGGGGCCGTGTGCCAGACGAAGGCCACGATGACGGCAAGCATTTTTAAAGGCTTTTACGCCGTCTTTGGTGTTGATCAGGATAACTGAGTGCTCAAGAAGAGTATAAACTGTGTAATCGCCAACCTCAGGAATTTCCTCAAGACGACAGGCCATTTGCCAAACATGCGGCCAGAGTTTTTCCTTCTCAAGCGCGAAAAATTTTGGGTCATGATAGCGTTCAGCGGGAATCATTTCGGGGTCGGTGATCCGATGAAGGACCTGACTCAGGGCCTGTTCGATATTTTTGCGCATGGCTATCCTTTCCCTCACCCGTTTGATTAATTGGGCGTAATGTTTTGTGCCTGAAAGATAACGACCGTTAGGTTATGGTGCAATCAGAATTCCGTGCTAGAGATTGGATAATTTCGGCACGTCTGGGTGTGATGGATTGCCCAGTTTTTTGGGGGTGTTTGTGCAAAGGCGGCAGCGAAACCAGAGAGGTGAGGGTGGCCGTCTGCGCGAAGAGCTGATCGAGGCGGCTATGCGCATTCTTGACCGGTCCCCCGCAACAGTACTTAGCCTGCGCATGGTGGCAAAAGAGGCCGGCGTCGCCGCGCCTTCTATCTATGCCCATTTCACCGATGCCAGTCACCTTGCTTCGGAAATTGTCCGCGAATGTTGGCGGCAAATGGGCGAAGAAATGGCCCAAGCAGCCTTGACAGTAGCTGAGACAGATGTGCTTGGCTCGTTGCAGATGCAGCTTCGTGCCTATGTGCTTTATGCGATGGAGCGTCCTTCGCGCTATCAATTGCTATTTGCCATGCAGCCGATCGACACGCATGAATCTCATGCTTTACCCGGCTTGGTGCAGCCCGCCTTCCGCCGCATTCGTGATGGCTTGCGCACTTTGCGCGATGGCGGACAGATTCCAGTCGAAACCGGGACCTTTGCCCTCGCGCTGCATATTATTTCTCTTGTACACGGCCGTATCGCCTTGGCACATCTGGCGCCCTGGCGCCCGGGTAACGATGCAGATGGGATTACTGATTTTGTGTTTGGTGCGCTGGATCGTTTGCTGCCCCGCAAGCGCGGCCCTTAGGCTAAATAGCCAGTAAATGGAGGCTATCATGCATGTTCTGGTGATCGGGCGTGGATTTGGTGCCTCTGTGATGGCTCCAGCTTATGAAGCCCTGGGGTTTAAGGTCACACTCGTGTCTTCGCGTGATACCGAGGCTATCCAGCAGGCCTGTGCCGGCCCGTTTGATCTTGTCTCCATCCATTCGCCACCCTTTCAGCATCATGCCCATGTTTTGATCGCTTTGGCGGCCGGCCGACCTGTGTTGTGTGACAAACCATTTGGCCGCAACGAAGATGAAGCGCGCGCCATGCGGGATGCGGCCCAAAAGGCCGGTGTGCTCCATTTCCTTAATTTTGAATTTCGCTGTCAGCCCGCCTGGGCCAAGGCACATGAACTGATTGTGCAGCGGGCAATTGGCGATTTAATCCACGTGAATTGGCTTAACTATGGCAGTGGTTTTCGCGGACGTCCACATGGCTGGCTTTATGAAGCCGAATCCGCGGGTGGCTGGATGGGGGCCTATGGCTCGCATGTTATTGATGGTCTGCGCTATTTCTTTGGTAAAGAGATTGACGATTGCGGCGGGATTGTTCGCACGGAAACGCAATTGCGTCCCAATCAGGCAGGTGAGCAAGTTCGCTCAACTGCCGAAGATGCTTTCTCATGCTGGTTCACGATGCAGGGAGGTGGAACCGCCAGCGTTGACACCGGCTATTCGGCACCAGTCAGCCTGCCATCAGCCATTCACTTGCTGGGAAGCGATGCCGCGCTCTCTATATCCGGTGAATCTGAGGTAATCCTGTATCGTCCCGGCCAAGCGCCAGAGGTTTTCGACCTGACACCAAAGCCGGGGGAATCGCGATTTCCGGCACCAGTCCTTTGGTTGGAAAAGGTGGCAGAGGCACTGCAGACCGGTCAGCAGATTGTGCCGAATTTCAACGATGGTTTGGCCGTGAACCGTGCCATCGCTATAGTTCGGGAAAAGGCGCTTAAACAGTAAGCTGCGTTATAAACCGGCGGATTTCCTTATCGATCTCAGCCCCTTCTGGGCCGCCCGGAAAACCGGTGTGCGGTCCAGCTTCGGTGACATGCAATTCGGCCGGAATATTGGCAGCCCGCAAGGCGCGGTGCATGCGGACGGTGTTAGAAAGGTACAGGTCGCGCGTGCCGGTGGTCAGCAGGGTGGGTGGGAAGCCTTTAGTGAAATCGCCAAACAGCGGTGAGAGATAGGGGTGGGCCAGATCATGGCCATCAGCATATAGCAAATTGACTGGCATCAGGCTGCGCAGGCCTGGGTCTATGCCATCATTGGTCTGGAAGCTATCGCCTGATTCCGTGAGATCGGCCTCTGGCGTTCCCAGGATTACGCCAGCCGGCAGCGGCAGGCCTTCATCGCGGGCGCGCAGCATCAGGGCGGCTGCCAGATTGCCACCCGCCGATCCGCCGCTGACGATAATTTCTGTCGGGGCGCGTTCACGCAGCAAGGCGCGATAGGCGGCCATGCAATCATCCAGTGCTGCCGGATAGGGGTGCTGAGGGGGCATACGGTAATCGACTGCCCAAACGCGATGGTTCAGCCGCGCGGCCGTGTTCATGCCCATCATCTGACACAATTCGCCACCGCACAGGATCAGTCCACCACCATGAATATCGAGAATAACCGTGCGGCTATCGGCGGCAAGGCCGGTTGGAGTAATGTCATAGACCCGCGCTTCATCGACAACACGCTCGGTTATTGTCGCATCGATTGCGGCACCAATCTGGCGCAGCAGCGGAATTACGGCTTGATCCGATTCTGTAACATAGGCTTGCCATCCGGCTTTATCATCCAGCGACGGGTAACCTTCCCGAACCGGCTGTGGCATTAGATAGGCTTGGGCAATGGGGCTGAGATGGCTGGGAATGACAATGTCTTTGGCCAGGATGTGGCGCGTGCCATTGGCGTTTGGCGTGCCCAAACCCGAGGCAATTCGGTGGCCCGATGCTTGGATCATGCCTGGCTTGAACAGGGCATCGCAGGCTGGCATAATGTCTGAACCCGAAGCGGCGCGGATGGCGTTAATAATCGGCTCTGGGTCTTCACCTTCCAGTTCGTAAATGGTCATCAGCGTCCATTGCGGTGCCTCATCCCATTCGTAAACGCGCTGAAAATCCATGCGGAACAGCTGGCCGCTCACTACACCGGGCATCCGGCAGACATCTGCCAGATGCTGATCGCGATACCAAGCGACGTATTCTTCTTCGCGGCCAGGTACGGAGCGCGAGAGAATGGTGTAATGAAAGCGGGCCATGCTGTGTGTATTCCTTCGCTCTTAGGCGATAACGCCGGCTGTTTTCAGATCTTCGATCCGATCCCACTCAAGCCCCATTTCCATCAGGAACAGCTCCGTGTGTTCAGAAGCCTGCGGAGCTCGGCTGGTTGAGACGGGCTCATGGTTAAACTGTACCGGGTTGCGAACCAGTTTGATCGGAGCGCTGCCGTCCAAGGCTTCAACTTCGAAAATCATGTCGTTGGCTAGCGCCTGTTCGTCAGTGGCCAAATCGAGGAAGCTTTGCACCGGGGCCCATTGACCAGTGTAGGTCCGCAGGTGTTCGCGCCAATAAGCAAAGGGCTTTTCGGCAAAAGCTGCGGCAATGCGGTCGCTGGCAGCCTTCCAGTTGGTCAT
>JBEGLE010000249.1:0-4435 GCA_041183725.1 Pseudomonadota bacterium
AACCAGGGTGAATTCCAGCGTTTGCCCTTCGGCCAGACCTTCAAGGCCAGCACGCTCAACAGCGCTGATGTGAACGAACACGTCTTCGCCGCCAGCATCCTGCTGGATGAAGCCAAAGCCCTTGTGTGCGTTGAAAAACTTAACGGTGCCCTTGCCCTGGCCAACGACCTGAGCGGGCATGCCGCCACCGCCGCCACCACGCGGAGCGCCACCGCCGAAGCCGCCACCGCCGCCACGTGGGCCGCCGCTGAAGCCACCGCGATCACCGCCGCCGAAGCCGCCACGACCACCGCCGCCGCCGCCGCCAAAACGGTCGCCACCGCCACCGAAACGATCGCCGCCGCCAAAGCGGTCACCGCCGCCCATGAACGGGTCGAAACTTTCTTCTCCGAAACCGTCCCGCTTGTCGCGCCCCCGGCCACGACGTCCTCTATCGAAACCCATAAAACTTAAGACACCTTCGCTTCGCCCTGCAATACCTACCCAAGCGGTATGGACGAGACCCGCCGAGCAACAAGAAGAGCAAACGCCCATCTGTTCACAGTCATGCATAGACCAAAATATCCACAAGTGCCAATTGAATCAGACTCAGCCATTCAGCACGCTTTGAGCGTGTCTTTTATGCACTGATGGGGTGAGGAGGTGGCAAGCTCGCTTGCCATGTGCGGGACTGCTTGGCAGACCGGTATTTATGGAACTTATCACACTGCTATCGAGCCCGGCGACATGGGTTGCCTTGTTGACCCTGATCACGCTTGAGATCGTCTTGGGGATCGACAATCTGGTATTCATCGCCTTGCTCTCTAACAAGCTTTCTCCTGATTCGCGCCAGCGCGCACGGCGGCTTGGGCTGATTTTTGCGTTGGTTATGCGGATTGTCTTGTTGTTGCTGATTGGCTGGATCGCGACCCTGCAGGTGCCGCTGTTTGACCTTGGCTTGGTGGGTGAACCCGGCTTGCACGGCGAACCAACATTTGAAACGGCGTTCACGGGGCGTGATTTGATTCTGATCGCTGGCGGTCTGTTTTTGCTGTGGAAGGCCACCAAGGAAATCCATCATAGCATGGATCCCGAAGGGGAAAGCGGCGAACTGCTGGATCATGACAAAGGTGGTGCCGTGATCAGTTTCGCTTCTGCTGTGGCCCAAATTATTGCCCTTGATCTGGTTTTCTCCGTCGATTCGATTCTCACCGCCGTTGGCATGACTGACGATGTTCCGGTGATGATTGCCGCCGTGGTGATCACGGTGGGGATCATGATGGTGGCTTCTGATCCTCTGGCGAATTTCATCGAGAAAAATCCCACCTTGGTGATGCTGGCGCTGGCCTTTCTGGTGATGATTGGCGTGGTGTTGCTTGCCGATGGATTTGGCGTGCACATTCCCAAGGCCTATATCTATGCCGCAATGGGTTTTTCGGCTCTGGTCGAGACGCTCAACATTATGGCGCGCAACCGCCGGGCAAAAGTCCGCGCGGCAAAGGAGAAATAAATCCATGTTCCGCAAGCTGACAGAAACTGTCTATGCCAGTCCGCAAATCGGTTTGGACGAGGTTGCCCAAGCAGCGGCTTCGGGATTTTCGCTGATCATCAACAATCGCCCTGAAGGCGAAGAGCCGGGGCAAATTTCCGGCGAAGCGATCGAACAGGCGGCCCGCGCGGCAGGACTTGGTTATGTGGCAATACCGGTAACCCATGCCGGTTTCAGCCAGCCACAGGTTACAGCCATGGCAGAGGCCTTGGCGCAAAAGGGGGAGGGCAAGGTTCTCGCCTATTGCCGCTCTGGCACCCGATCGACCCTGCTGTGGTCTTTGGCAGAGGCAAGCCGCGGCGCTAATCCCGAAGGGCTGGCCGAACGGGCCGCCGGTGCAGGTTATGATCTGACCCCGGTTCGGGCCTTGCTGGACATGCTAGCGACGAACGGACAGTAATCGGATGACTGTCGCCTTGGTCCAGCTTGTCGGATCGCTGCTGGCGATTCTGCTGCTGGCCCGGCTGGCTGGCCTGTTGGGGTTGGGCGGTGATGTGCGGCTGCGCGACACGGATGAAGCGTGCGCTTTGGCGCAAGCCACTGTGTGCGGTTTTGAACCTGTTGCTGTGGCACTCGATCGCGCCGGAATTGGCGCCGTTCTGCGCGATAATCAGGGACGGATCATGGTGCTGAAACGCCATGGCGCACGGTTTGCTGGGCGATTGCTGGATAGCTATGAAGGCACCCGCCTCGATCGCCATTTTCTGACCCTGTCTACCGATGATCCCGGCTTTGGCTCGGTCACGCTGGATCTTGGCTCTGATGCCCAAGCCTGGGCCAGTAGCTTGCGGCGCTTGGAGGGCTGACAATGATCGCCTTTGATCCCATTCCCTTTGCCATCCCGTTTTTCATTGTCCTGATCGTGGCCGAAATGCTGTGGGCCAGCCGCCGGGCCCCCAGCGCCTACGAACCCCGCGATACGTTGGTCTCTCTGGCATTGGGGCTGGGTAACACGGCGGTCGGCTTGTTGACCGCTGGTGCGGTCGGCTTAGCGGCGCTGTGGCTCTATCAGTTTCGTGTGCTGACGATTGGCTGGGCCTGGTGGGCTTGGGTGATCTGTTTTGTGCTGGATGATTTCAACTATTATTGGACCCATCGCAGCGGCCATCGGGTGCGGTGGTTTTGGGCTGCGCATGTTAACCACCATTCCAGCCAACACTATAACCTGTCCACCGCGCTGCGGCAGCCGTGGACCGGGTTTATCGCCCTGTCATTTCTCTTTCGCATCTGGCCGGCCCTGCTGGGATTTCATCCGACGATGATTGCCGCGGTGGTGGGGGTGAACCTGATCTGCCAGTTTTGGTTCCATACCGAAACCATCCGCCGCCTGCCGCGTTGGTTTGAAGCGGTGATGAACACGCCGTCCCACCATCGGGTGCATCATGCCACCAACCCGCAATATCTGGATCGCAATTATGCGGGGGTCTTCATAATCTGGGATCGGCTGTTTGGCACCTTTCAGGCTGAGCAGGATGACGTGCCGATCCAGTATGGCATCGTGAGCCAACTGGGCAGTTTCAACCTGCTGCGCGCCGCGCTGCATGAATGGCTGGCTATCGCCCGTGATCTGTGGCGCGCCCCGTGGCGGCACAAGCTGGGCTATGTTTGGCGCGTGCCGGGCTGGAGCCATGACGACAGCCGCGATACCACCGATAAGATCAAAGCGCGCTGGCTGGAACAGCAAGGCGAATAGTCCGCTTCCTAGCCCTTCTCCCATACCCCAACAAAAAAAGGCCCGAGCGGCTGGCTCGGGCCTTTTCAGTTTGTGTTCGCAGGTGGAACACGGGGTGGCGGGGTCGAGAGGAGGAGGAGAGGAGGTTCTCCCGGCCCCGCCAAGCTTGCACTCAATAGTTGTAGGCGCGTTCACCGTGTTCGGTGATGTCCAGGCCTTCGCGTTCGGCTTCTTCGGTCGGACGCAGACCGAAGATCTTGTCGATGGCGAAGAACAGGATTGCCGAAACAAGACCCGACCAGACCAGCGTTACGGCAACGGCCTTGATCTGGGTGATGACCTGAGCAGCCATGTCATAAGCACCGGCAACAGCGGGGAAATGGGTATAATCAATCCAGCCCTGGCCGCCGAGTGCGGGATCAGCCACAACACCTGTGGCAATGGCGCCAAAGATGCCGCCAATGCAGTGAACGCCGAAGACATCCAGGGTATCATCGTACTTGAACTTGTTCTTCACAAAGCTGACGAAGAAGTAGCACAGCGGCGAGACGATGAGGCCAATCGCGATCGAGGTCATCGGAGCAGCAAAGCCCGATGCAGGCGTGATCGCAACCAGACCGGCAACCGCACCGGTGGCAGCGCCCAGCATAGAGGGCTTGCCGTGGTGGAACTGTTCAACCAGAGCCCAGCTGACAGCGGCGGCGCAGGTGGCAACCATGGTGTTAACGAAGGCCACAGCGGTTACGCCATTGGCTTCAAGGTTGGAGCCAGCGTTAAAGCCGAACCAGCCCACCCACAGAAGCGACGCACCGATCATGGTCATGGTCAGCGAGTGCGGCGGTGTGGCTTCTTTGCCGAACCCAACACGCTTGCCGATCATCAGGCAGCCCACCAGACCAGCAATGCCGGCGTTGATGTGAACAACCGTGCCGCCAGCAAAGTCTAGCGCACCCTTGCCCCACAGATAGCCATAGTCCGTCGGCGCATCGACCAAGAAGTCTGGGCCAGCCCAGTACCATACCATGTGCGCGATCGGGAATTAGACCACCGTCAGCCACAGAACGACTAAGTGCATCAGCGGCCAGAACTTTACGCGTTCCGCGAAAGCACCAACGATCAGTGCCGGGGTGATCATCGCGAAGGTCATTTGGAAGACCACGAAGACCAGCTCAGGCAGATAAACGTTGTTCGAGAAGGTGGCGGCATAGGTCGATGCTGTTACGCCCTTAAGGAAC
>JBEGLE010000250.1:0-2633 GCA_041183725.1 Pseudomonadota bacterium
ATTCGCCGATCCTGTTCTTCGCGCAGGACCGCGAGATTGCCGACACCGCCGAACCGGGCGATATCATCGGCATCCCCAACCACGGCACCTTGCGGGTGGGCGATACCCTGTCGGAAAAGAACGACCTGCGCTTTACCGGCCTGCCCAATTTCGCCCCAGAAATCCTGCGCCGCGTCGCACTGAAAGACCCGACCAAGACCAAGCAACTGCGCAAGGCGCTGGACGATCTGTCAGAAGAAGGCGTGATCCAGGTGTTCTATCCCGAAATTGGCAGTCAATGGATTGTCGGGGTGGTCGGCCAGTTGCAGCTGGAAGTGCTGATCAGCCGTCTGGAAGCCGAATACAAGGTGGAAGCCAGCCTTGAGGCCTCGCCCTTTGACACCGCCCGCTGGGTTAGGGGATCGGATGCCGCGCTGAAGGGCTTTACCGATTTCAACAAGTCGAACCTCGCCAAAGACCGCGATGGCGATCCGGTGTTCATGGCCCGATCAAGCTGGGATGTCAGCTATCAGCAAGAAAAGAACCCTGACCTGATCTTCAGCGCCACCAAGGAACGCTAAGGCCAGCATCCAGCCGCTTGCCCCCTGTCCTAGAGCGGCCTAGTCTGCGCGCCATGGCAGACTTTACCGACAGCTTAACCGAAGCCGATCAGGCGATGATCGCCCGTCAGGGCGTCTATTTTGTCGCAACCGCCGCCAACGAGGGCCGCATCAACCTCTCGCCCAAGGGGCTGGCGGATACCTTTCGCGTGCTCTCACCCAGCCGCGTCGCCTATCTGGATCTGGGTGGTTCGGGCAATGAAACCCATGCCCACCTGCTGGCCGATGGCCGCATCACGGTGATGATGTGCAATTTTGAACAGCCCGCGCTGATTCTCCGAATCTATGGCCGGGGCCGCGCGGTGCTGCCCGCCGATCCCGATTGGGACGAGCTCGCCAGCCATTTCACCCTGCTGCCGGGCACCCGCCAAATCTTCGATATCGCGGTGGAGAGCGTGCAGAACTCTTGCGGCTGGGGTGTACCCGTGATGCAAATGGATCACCAGCGCGAGACATTGGTTAAATATCATGCCGGCAAAGACCCTGCGGAATGGGCAGCGAAGTATTCGGCCCGCACCACCAGCATCGATGGTCTGCCAACCCGCCCGACTGACCGCTATATTGCCGGAGATGCCGGTTAACGGTCGCCGGTGGACCTGATCTTCGCCAGCTATAACATTCACAAGGCCGTTGGCCGCAATCGGCGGCGTGATCCTGATCGCATTCTATCGGTGCTGCGTGAAATTGATGCCGATGTCATCGCCCTGCAAGAGGCCGATCGGCGCTTTGGCGCCCGGGCCAGCGTGCTGCCACGCCAAACAATCGACGATCACACCCCGTGGACGCCCGTACCACTTGCCCAGCGCCCTGAGAGCTTGGGTTGGCACGGCAATGCCCTGCTTATCCGGCGCGGGATCCTGATTACCGATAGCGGCCCGGTGCCCATCCCCATGCTGGAGCCACGCGGCGCGGTCTTTGCCGAATTGGAACAGGCCGGACAGCCGTTCCGCGTGGTGGGGATGCATCTTGATCTATCCGGCCTGCGCCGCCGCCATCAGATTCGCGCCGTGCTGCAGTTCATTGCCAAGCGCAGCCTGCACTGCCCAACGGTGCTGATGGGGGATTTCAACCAATGGACCCGCGCACAGGGTGCCATGCGCGAATTTGATGCCGGTTGGCAGGTACTAAGCCCCGGCCGCAGCTTTCCTGCTCAGCAACCCATCGCCGCGCTGGATCGGATTGTGGTGTCGGCCGATTGGCACTGCGGCAAAGCGGGGGTGCACCACAGCCTGCTCGCCACCCAAGCATCAGACCATTTGCCGATCTATGCCCGTCTAAACGTGCCCAAAAAATAAGCACATGCCCGTGAATCGGGCGCTGGCTTGCCAATATTATGCTTGAGCAGAGTCACCATAGTGCTGATTCATAATCTTTTTACGAATCTGGCACGGTGCTTGCTGTGTCTGTCTCGCCGGAAATGGTCCGGCAGGCTGACAGGGGTTCACGATGAAGTTTATCATCGCCATCATAAAGCCGTTCAAGCTCGATGAGGTGCGTGAGGCGCTTAGCGCTATCGGCATCGCTGGAATGACCGTTTCAGAGGTCAAGGGCTTCGGACGGCAAAAAGGGCAAACGGAAATTTACCGTGGTGCAGAATATTCAACCAATATGCTGCCCAAAGTGAAAATTGAAATTGCCGCCAGCGACGATCTTGCACCGCAAGTCGTAGAAACCATCCAGCAGGTCGCCAGCACAGAGGCGATCGGCGATGGCAAGATCTTTGTGATTGATCTTGCCCAAGCGGTGCGCATCCGCACCGGCGAGGCCGGAGATACCGCGCTGTGACCGATAGGAAGGATACAACAATGATCCGCAAACTTCTTTGCGGCGCTGGCGCGATGGGGGCCTCGCTCCTTACTGCCACCGCCGCTTTCGCGCAGGAGGCTGCCGCTGGCCCGATTAAGGCTCCGGCCGATCCAGCCGTGCTCGCCACCATGGTCAACAAGGGTGACACAGGCTGGATGCTCGTGTCTTCGCTGTTGGTTCTGATGATGAGCGTGCCTGGCCTCGCCCTGTTTTATGGCGGCTTGGTGC
>JBEGLE010000251.1:0-2926 GCA_041183725.1 Pseudomonadota bacterium
TAGGCAAGCGGACCGGCTTTCCGAAAACCCTTATGCTACCGCACAGCCCATCGCTGACTATGGCTGGTGCCGCTCTGCTTTGGGTGGGCTGGTTCGGCTTTAATGGCGGTTCCGCCTTGGCGGCCAATGGCGCAGCGGCGGCGGCGATCATCAACACCCATCTTGCAGCGGCAACTGCAGCCTTGATCTGGTTAGCGATTGAGCGGGTAAAGGTTGGCAAGGCAACCAGCGTGGGCTTTGCCACGGGTGCGGTTGCAGGGTTGGCCACAGTTACGCCGGCGGCGGGCTTTATTTCAGCTGGTGGCGCAATCTGCCTTGGCATTGCTGCGGCGGTGATCTGCTTCCCGATGATCGGCTGGGTTAAAAACAAGCTGAAAATCGACGATTCGCTTGATGTTTTCGCGGTTCACGGGGTTGGCGGAATGACCGGATCGGTGCTGCTAGCGGTGTTCATGTCCCCGACCTTGGGCGGCACCGGCGATGCGGGCAGCTTTAGCATGACGCAGCAACTTTATGGCCAGTTCGTTGGCGTTGGCATCACAGCCGCATGGTCTGCCCTTGCTAGCGTCATTCTGGCACTGGGTGTGAATGTCATATTCCCCATGCGCGTATCGGAAGACGAAGAGCGTGAAGGGCTTGATCTTTCAAGCCACGGCGAACGCGCTTGGGAAATGGACTGATCAATCCGGCCAGCACCCTGTTTGCGAGCGGGTGCTGGCCCGAAGATCCTACGACTTTAGATCTGCAAAAAGCCTTAAGGCTCAGTCGCCAGTCAAAATCCGATCGACCAACTGTTTCACCGTTGGGGTGAAATTGTTCGAATAAAATGGATCCTGCTTAAAGCGATAGGCCACATGGCCCGCAAACATCAGGTTTTCATCAATCGGCTGGCCATGAGCGATCGCCTGAAGGGTCTTTTGAATGCAGAAGCTGCGCGGATCGGCAAGGCGGCCCGTGGTGAAATCATCATGGTCTTTCCACGATGAAAAACTGCAATGCGAAAGGCAGCCCATGCAATCAGACTGATCTTTCTTGATCACTTCTCGCTCAGCAGGGGCAACAAAGATGATCGTGTCATCCGGGGTGCGCAACCCTTCGCTAAAGCCCTCAGCCACCCAGGAACGGGCGCGATCAAGATCGGCCGGGGCAACCCAAAAATTCTTGCCCTTAACGCCAACGTCCAGCCGCACGGTATGCTCACCAGCCTGAACCTTGGAATAGGGCACTTGCCGCTCAGACCGCGCTTCCAAGCTACGCAGAAACGGATTGCGCACTGCAGAGGAATAGAAGCCTGTCGGCGAAAAACGGTGAAGCAGAACATCACCCGGCTCAAGCGCGCGCAGGGCATCTTTCCAGCCCTGCGGAATGGGGCTTTCCTGCGTTAGCAGCGGACGGGTGCCAAATTGGAAAGCGATCTGACCCAATTCTGGGTTCCCGATCCAGTTATCCCATTCACGCAAGAACCACACGCCACCCGCCATGACGATAGGCACAGTATCCGCAATGCCTTCGGCCCGCATGGTATCGCGCAGCGCCTTAACCCGCGGATAAGGGTCTTCTGGGCTTAGCGGATCTTCGGCGTTTGACAGGCCATTGTGGCCACCCGCCAACCATGGATCTTCATAAACCACAGCGCCTAACAGTTCAGGAACCTTGCTGTAAGCACGCTTCCACAGCGCGCGGAACGCACGGGCCGAACTGACGATGGGCAGATAGTTAACACCATAGCGCGCCGCGATTTCAGACAGCTTATACGGCATGCCCGCACCGCAGGTAACGCCGGTTACCATACCGCGGGTCTGTTCCAGAACGCCCTCAAGAATTTCTTGCGCGCCGCCCATTTCCCACAAGACATTGATATTGATCGCGCCTTGGCCGTTCGCAATGTCATGGGCCCGCTTGATCTGTGTCACGGCACCATTGATGCCATAACGGATAAGTTGGTCATGCCGCTCACGCCGCGTGGCTTGCGGATATATCTGGGGAATGATTGTGCCATCAGCTTCATACGAATCGGCATTCACCGCGCTGATCGTTCCAATCCCGCCAGCTGCCGCCCATGCGCCCGAACTGGCATGATCCGTTGCCGCAACACCTTTGCCACCTTCGATAACCGGCCATACTTCCCGACCAGCATAGAGGATTGGCTGCAAACCCTTGAATGACATTAGTATTCCCTTGTCAGTGCTGAACGGCAGCGCCGTTTGCACCCAACCTGCACGGCTTAATCGCAGCCGGGGCAGGACGATCTCCGGCCACCTCGAACTGCGCATAATATCCAGTCAAAGCAGGCTTACGGACAAATTGCACCAAACGAAAGCCCACTGCAGCGAATTCACAGAAAAGCAACGCTGGTGGCATGCCGTGTGAATCTGTTGGCCGATCAAGATCGACAACAATAACCTGCCCGCCAGCCTTCAAAGCTGGGCGCAACCGCCACAAAAAAGCGTAAGGCTCGCCAACCTCATGGTACATATGCACCATAAATATCCGGTCGAAACTGTTGGCGGGTAGGCTTGGATCATCCGGTGTTCCGGTCTTGATCGCGACATTATCCAGCCTCTCGCGCAGTACGCGCTGGCCCAGGCGTTGTATCGCGCCCGGATCGATGTCTTCGGCCAAAACGCGGCCCTTGCTGCCGACTCGCTGTCCAAGACGGATCGTGTAATAGCCCTCGCCCGCTCCCAAATCGGCAACAGTTGTGCCCTTACCAATAGCTGCCAGATCCATAACGGCTTTGGCTTCGCCCAATTGATCGCGTTCCACTTCGGTGGAAAACTGGGTGGAAATTGCTTTGGAAACGGGCCTAACCGCCCGCGGAAAGGCGCGCGCGGTGGGCAGACGATCGGCACCGTCATCGTTCTGTTGGCATCCGGCCAAGGCCGCGCAGACAAGAAGGAAAGCGGCGCGCAGCCTCAATCGACGT
>JBEGLE010000252.1:0-7478 GCA_041183725.1 Pseudomonadota bacterium
GTCAAATTCCGGCCGGCGGGAAAGCCCAGCATCAACCACCACCGAAACACCGTCTAAAGTCAGGGATGTTTCAGCAATCGCCGTGGCCAGCACAATCCGGCGGCGGCCTTGGCTATCGCGGCGGATCGCTGTGCGCTGTGCAGCAGGCTCGCACTGGCCATGCAGCGGCAGAACCAAGGCATTGGGCAGGCGTTCTGTCAGCCGTTCCCGGGTGCGCTCAATTTCCCCGACGCCGGGCAAGAAGGCCAAAATATCGCCGCTTTCCTCGCGCCACGCCGTCAGGATTGCTCCGGCCATGGCCTCATCCAGCCGTACTTCCGGTCGCGCCCCCAGCCAGCGGATCGCCAAAGGATGGGCCTTGCCCGCGCTTTCGATTACCGGCGCCTGATCCAGCAGCCGAGCGAACCGTTCACCATCAATCGTGGCTGACATCACCACCAGCCGCAGATCATCACGCAGCACTTGGGCGCTTTCAATCGCCAGTGCGAGACCCAGATCGGAATCGAGATGCCGCTCATGCGCTTCGTCAAACAGCACGGCGCTATAACCGCTCAGGTCCGGATCTTTCAGTATCGCGGCAACAAAGATCGCCTCTGTCATCACCAGAATGCGGGTGCGGGCCGAGCGTTTGCTATCCATCCGGGTAAGGTAGCCCACGGTCTCGCCCGCGCTTTCGCCCAGCATTTCCGCCATGCGCTCCGCTGCGGCGCGTGCCGCCACCCGGCGAGGCGAGAGGATGGCGACTATGCCGGTGCACCAGTCCTCATGCAGCAAGGCCGGGGCCACCGCCGTGGTCTTACCCGCCCCCGGCGGCGCGATCAGCACCGCCCCCTGCCCTTCGCGCAAAGCGTTCAGTAGATCGGGCAGAACCGCATAGATAGGCAGGCTGGTGTTCACCCCTTCCCCTTAGTGCCAAGTCTGGCAGGGTCAAATGCAAGCCTTGGAGTGCTGGTAAGACGTTATTCCGCCTCTGCGCGCAGAAATTCAAAATGGATACGCACCCAAACCCCCAGTTGCGGCTTGCCATTAATGCGTGGCGGACGAACCAGAAACTGCCAAGCCGCTTGCCTCAGCGCGCGGGCCAAGCCCGATCCGCGGGGTGATTCAGACAATTCTTGGCAATTTTCAACGTGGTAATGTTCAACAGTCAGGCACGCGATATCCGCTGTGCCGCCCGATGCGTTGCGCTCTGACAAATAGCCAGCCAGTTCGGCGCGGCTAGGTTCACGATACCATTCAGCCCGATAGAGCTGCTGCCCTTCCGGGCCTTCGCCGGGGCCATAAACCTTGCCGCTATTGCTGGCTGCTTGCCCAGACCCAGCCTTGCCCATTTTGGAAATATCAGCCGAAGCCATATCTGCGCTCGACATCGGAATAAACGACACCGGCGGCGCTTTTGGCACGGGAATAGCCAACTTTGGCAGTACAATCGGCGTCACCAAGGGATCGGTCTGCGGTTTGACTGGTACGGGTTGGTTCGTGTCTTGATGACTGCTGGCAGCAGATGAAGAGGAACGCAGGGATATAGCGGTAAACCGCTCCCCAAAGGTGTGAACCCGATCAAAATAGCCCATCTTGATGATCAGTAGGGCAAAAAGCACCAACATGGCGGCCGCAAGCGCACCGGCGATGGCCCTATCGCGCGATAAACCCTGCCCACGGTAAACTGTCACGATGCAAGCGTCTGGCAGGGGCTGCGAACAGAAGAAGGGCGTAAGAAAGGCAAGCGAATCACAATAGCCTTGTCTGGGTCAACACCTGCGTAGCAAATGAACAACGCCGCTCATCAACTGCATCCCAATCACTCCCCTTAACACAACAGCCTGCATTATGGGAGTAGATCGATGGTTGGCACACAATGGAGAATAAAGGCGCGAACCTATTCGTGCTTATAATCCTTTGGAAATTGGCAAGCCATGCGCAAAGCCGCTCGAAGCCCTAAGGCAGCGGCGCAAGGAATATGGCCTTATCCGCTCCGTGAGATGCTCACACTGCCCCAATGTTGCTCTGTCAAATGTCCCATTGGCACCTGTATCATAACAGGTCGCCAACGTATCCTTGGTAAGCCCATCATCGCCCACCACTGGCAATTCTTTGTGTATGGCATATACCTGAAGAAACCAAATTTCAGGAATGCAAAGGATTGTAAAAGCACCGATTCAGCCCCGGCTAAAACGGTAAAACCAACTCACACAAGTAACGGATTTGGAATTTTCTTGCCCTTGGTGCGGCTGGTTAGATGGAACAGATGACATCTGTCACAGCGGTAATACCGCAGCGGGATCGCTGCACGCAGCACCTGCTCCAGCGCCTCAGGCTCGCTGCGATAACGTGTCTTCTTTCGGCAAATACTAAGTCTTGTGCGCATAAGAATTTGAGCCCCCGCGACCTTTATCGCACCTAATACATAAGCCAGCCAGTTCGATGTATTAGATCCAGTTTCGCCAGTCTCAGGAAATCGAGGCCAATCAAAAACAGGTGATTGCAGGGTGATTGAAGGGAGCCATATCCGCTATGCGGGACAGACACCACTGCCAAATAAGCCATTGAAAATATTGGTGCACCCGACGGGATTCGAACCCATGGCCCCCAGATTAGGAATCTGGTGCTCTATCCGGCTGAGCTACGGGTGCCCCGCGCCCCCCTTACGGATGTGCGCGGTGTGATGCAATCAGTTGGCTTCGCCGGGGGGGACAATCGGGAACAGGACCGGGGCGATCTCTATCCCCTCCTCCATTAGATCCTGCGCTTCTTTTGGCGTGGTTTTGCCATGCACCAATTCCGCATCGCGCTCACCATAATGGATAGCACGGGCGGTATCGGCAAATTTATCCCCGACCCAGCGTGACGCCTTCAGCGCCTCGGCTTGCGCCTGAGCCATTGCGTGCAGCACAGCCGCGGCTTCTGGCGGTAAGGATACAGGCGAATTGGTTACCGTTTCTGCTTCTGCCGGTTTTGCCGCCGGTGTTGACGGCAACTGGTTGCCTTTGCGCCCCACATTGGGCGCCATCACCGCCTTAATCACATCGGTACTGCTGCATACAGGGCAGATAACCAGCCCCCTGCCCTGTTGCTGGGCAAAATCATTCGAAGAGCCAAACCAGCCTTCAAAACGGTGGCCGCCAGAGCGGCATTCCAAATCAAAAACAATCATCGCAATGCCTAATTGGGAATTTTGCGGCGATTAACAAGACTGGGCAATTGCGACCGCACTTGGGCCAACCGATCCAGATCGATATCGACAAACCCCAGCCCAGGCGCTGTGCCCCCCATATCGCGCAAGAGATCACCCCACGGATCGATCGCCAAACTGTGGCCATAGGTCTCGCGGCCATCTTGATGCTGGCCAACCTGCGCGGCACTCAGAACAAAGGCGCTGGCTTCAATCGCCCGCGCGCGCTGCAAGATATGCCAGTGGTCATGCCCCGTCGGCACGGTGAAAGCCGCTGGAATAGCCAGAGCATCGCACTGACGGCGGCCTAGTTCTTCAAATAACGCCGGAAAGCGGATGTCGTAGCAAATTGCCAAGCCCAGCCGCCCAAGCGGTGTACCTTCTACCACCCCCAGCGCCTCACCCGGAGCATAGGCATTCGATTCACGCCATGTTTCGCCGCTGGCCAGATCGACATCAAACATGTGAATCTTATCATAACGGCCGACGATGGCCCCTGCAGGATCGATTACAAAGGCGCGATTGGCAAACCGGCCATCACCGCGATCAATAGCAAGCGAGCCTAAGGCCACCCAGATCCCTTCGCGCGCAGCCGCTTCGCGCGCCGCTGCCAAGACAACATCCTGATCTTCCGCCACAATATGAGACGCGGCACGCTGGCGGTTGCGATCGATGATGTTGGACATCTCAGGCGTGAACAGCATGGCTGCCCCGCCCGCATTAGCCGCCGTTACAGCCGAACCGATTGTGGCGGCATTCTCAGCCGGAGCGATGCCCGAACACATCTGCAAGAGCGCAATGCGCGGCATTAGAGCCCCAGAATGCTATCAAGCTTGCCGTCACGATCCAGCGCATGGATATCGTCACACCCGCCATAGGCGATATCATCAACAAAGATTTGCGGGACAGTGCGGGCATCCGGCTTGCGCGCCACCATTTCGGTGCGCTTGCTTGAATCCATGGTCGTATCATATTCGCTGTAGACCACGCCTTTGCTGTCCAGCAGCGCCTTGGCGCGCACGCAATAGGGGCAGCCCCATTGGGTGTAGATTTCCACTTTTGCCATCGGGTTTCCTAACCTGTTTTACGGCCCAATGATTGGGGGTCTTGAATCGCTGGCGGGCTAACATATCTGTATCAAAGTGTCATGCGCCGGATATTGGGCATGACACCAAATCGCTGGGCTGCCTGCAAGGGGCCCTTTGTTGAAACGGAAATTGCTCAACCGAGGATTTTTGTCATGAATCGTTTTGATTTCGCCCCCTATCGCCGCAGCACTGTTGGGTTTGATCGCCTGTTTGATATGTTGGAAGGCGCATCACGCGCCAATGCAGGCGACAATTACCCCCCTTTTAATATCGAACGTCTGGGCGAAGATAGCTATCGCATCACTTTGGCCGTTGCCGGTTTTAAGACCGATGAACTGGACATCACCGCCCAGCAAAACCTGCTGGTGGTGACCGGTAAGAAAGCCCCTGAAAGCCAGACCGCAGGCCAATTCCTGCATGTCGGCATCGCCCAGCGCGGTTTTGAACGGCGCTTTGAGCTGGCCGATTTCGTTCGGGTGGGCGGCGCGCATTTGGAAGACGGCCTGCTGATCATCGATCTACTCCGCGAAATTCCCGAGGCTATGAAGCCCAAGAAAATCAGCATCGGCGGACAGCAGCCGTTAACGCTGGTTGAAGGTGGCAAAGAGTCTGAACAGGCCGCCTAAGCCAACACACAGCCCAATATGATGCGGGGGCGAACTTGGTTAAGTCCGCCCCCGCCCTATCTGCTCTTGCCCAAAATCTGGTTTAAACCAGCCTAGCCTGCGCCAAGGCTGCGCCGATAAAGCCGGCAAACAGCGGGTGTGGTTCAAACGGACGGCTTTTCAGCTCGGGGTGAAACTGCACGCCGACAAACCACGGATGGTCTGGGCGCTCAACAATTTCGGGCAATAGCCCGTCAGGCGACATGCCGGAAAATACCAAGCCGCCCTGTTCCAGCACGGCGCGATAGGCCCCATTCACTTCATAGCGATGGCGATGGCGTTCAAAAATGGTTGTGGCACCATATATAGCCGCAGCCTTGCTGCCTTCTGCCAGATGGGCTTCATAGGCACCCAGCCGCATGGTCCCACCCAGATCACCGCCTTCGGCACGGGTTTGCAGGCCCTCGGTGCTCATCCATTCGGTGATGATTCCCACCACGGGTTCAGCGCTGGGGCCAAATTCAGTTGAAGCCGCCGCAGCAATGCCTGCCGTGTTGCGTGCCCCTTCTATGCAAGCCATTTGCATGCCCAGACAAATGCCCAAGAACGGCACATTGTGTTCACGGGCGAAACGGACCGAGGCAATCTTGCCCTCTGTGCCGCGTTCACCAAAGCCGCCGGGAACAAGAATACCGTCCATCGGTTCCAGCAAGGCGGTGATTTCATCGTCGCCCTTTTCAAAAATCTCGGCATCAATCCAGCGGATATGCACCTTGACCCGGTGTGCCATGCCGCCATGAACCAGCGCCTCGTTCAGCGACTTATAGGCATCAGGCAGGCCAACATATTTGCCTACCACCCCAATCGTCACTTCGCCTTCGGGGTTCTGATAGCGATCAACGATATCATCCCAACGCGACAGCACCGGTGCCGGGCTATCGAGCCCAAAGTGGCGGAGAACTTCGGCATCAAGCCCTTCGGCATGATATTGCAGCGGCACGGCATAGATGCTTGAGGCATCAAGTGCCGGGATCACGGCTTCCTTGCGGACATTGCAGAACTGGGCGATCTTGGCGCGTTCACTATCGGGAAGCGGCTTTTCGCAGCGGCACAGCAGAATATCAGGCTGCACACCCAAGGCGGCCAATTCGCGCACCGAATGCTGGGTTGGCTTGGTCTTCAACTCACCTGCGGCCGCGATATAGGGCACCAGCGTGACATGAACCGAACAGGTTTGCTCACGGCCCAATTCATTGCGCAATTGGCGCAGGGCTTCGATGAAGGGCAGGCCTTCGATATCGCCAACCGTGCCGCCAATTTCGCAGAGCACGAAATCGAGATCATCAACATCGGCGCGGGCAAAAGCCTTAATTTCGTCAGTCACATGCGGGATCACCTGCACCGTCGCGCCAAGATAGTCCCCCCGGCGTTCCTTGGTGATGATATCGCGATAGACGCGGCCAGAGGTGATATTGTCAGCCTGACGGGCAGACACACCAGTAAAGCGTTCGTAATGGCCAAGATCGAGGTCGGTTTCCGCCCCGTCATCGGTCACATAGACTTCGCCATGCTGATAGGGGCTCATGGTCCCGGGATCGACATTGAGATAGGGGTCAAATTTGCGGATTCGCACCTTGAATCCGCGCGCTTGCAGCAGTGCTGCAAGGCTTGCCGCCATAAGACCTTTGCCGAGCGAGGAGACCACGCCGCCGGTAATAAAAATGAACCGCGCCATGGGACTTGGGCCTTAAGACTATAAGGGGGTGTAGGGCAAGCGCGTCAATGCGCAATCCACAGCCTAGGCAGGAAATTCCTGCGTAGGCTGACCAGTTAGACGAAACTTAAGGCTTGGCTGGAACCGGTGCCTGAGCCGGATTCGCTTGGCCGGCAAGCGGATCAAGCGGCGCCGCAGGCGCGACAGGTGCTGCGCGCTGCAGCGAAGTATCCACCTTTTGCCCCGACGATTCACGAACGGCCAAGGCTGCAAGCGTGATTGATAGAATCACGAACAGCGTGGCGAAAATGGCCGTTGCGCGGGTTAGGAAGTCAGCCGCGCCACGCGCAGACATGATCCCAGCCGGGCTGCCACCCATACCAAGACCGCCTCCTTCAGACTTCTGCATCAGGATCACGCCAACCAACAAGATGCCGACAATGGCCTGAACGACTGTAAGGAAGAGAAACATGATGTAACCCGGATAAAAGTGGATGGCATGCATCTAGGCGTGCGAATCGCCCGGCGCAAGGGAAAGGCAAGATTAGCCTTCGGCAACCCCCGCCGCCGCAACGATGGCGGCAAAGCTCTCGGCTGTCAGGCTGGCTCCGCCAACCAAAGCCCCGCCAACCCCATCAGCTGATAGCAGCGCGGCCGCGTTTTCAGCATTGACCGAACCGCCGTAGAGAATGCGAACCCCGGCCCCGGCTTCACCATAGGCTGCATCGATTCGCGCCTGGATCGCGCGGTGCATGGTAATCACATCCGCCACTTCGGCCACGCGGCCGGTGCCAATTGCCCAAACCGGTTCATAGGCCACCGAAACACGGCCAGAGGCCAGATCGACCAGCAAATCAAGCGCAGGCAAAGACTGATCGACTTGGCTGGCCACAATTGCT
>JBEGLE010000253.1:0-3524 GCA_041183725.1 Pseudomonadota bacterium
CTTCTGGCCCATCATGCGCCGTTTCCATGCCCCCAGCCGTTCGGTCTTGGTCGCCACGGATAGTCTGGCGGCAGAACTGGTCACGCGCGGCATCACCCAGACCCGCCGTTGGAGCCGCGGTATCGACCACTGGATTTTCCGTCCCGATGGCGATCTGCATCCGGCCATGGCGGATCTGCCGCGGCCGATCTTGCTTAATGTCGGTCGGGTCTCTGCCGAGAAAAATCTTGAAGCTTTCTGCAGTTCCAAAGTGCCCGGCAGCAAAGTGGTGGTGGGTGATGGCCCCGCGTTGAATGAGCTGAAACAGCGCTATCCTGATGTGCATTTCTTGGGCGTTTTGGGCGGCGAAAATTTGGCGGCTGCCTATCGCACGGCTGATTGCTTTGTCTTCCCCAGCCTAACGGATACCTTTGGCTTGGTGGTGATTGAAGCCTTGGCGTGCGGCGTGCCGGTGGCGGCCTATCCGGTAACGGGGCCGATCGATATTTTGGGAGCGCATGGGCGTGGCGCTGACAATGATATGCCGGCAACCGTGGGTGTTGTGGACCAAGATTTGGACTTTGCCATTACCAAGGCGCTGACGCTTGATCGCACGGCCGCTGCCGTATTTGGTGCGCGTTTTTCATGGCAACGGGCTACCGATCAGTTCATTGCTGCCATCATTGATGTTGCCAAGCCCGCCAAGCCAGAACGCGAACTCGATTTCGCCTGACAAAGCACGGGTCGTGCCATCGGCCTTGTTGTTCTGCCTAGGACACCACTAGCAAGACTGGCGCTGTCTTACGGCTGGGTATATTCGTCATGCAGCTGTAATATCCGCGCCGCATTGCGGGCTTCTTAAGGTCGATTCCGGCAAGGTATTTGGTATGAATCATCACGCAGAAGCCCACAAGCGTGCCCATGATAACGCGGCAGGCCATCACAGCCTGTTCTTTAACCGCGAGCTGTCTTGGCTGGCTTTCAACCAGCGAGTTTTGGCTGAGGCGCAAAATCCCAATTATCCATTGCTGGAACGTCTGCGGTTTTTGTCGATTTCCGGAAATAATCTTGATGAATTTCTGATGGTGCGGGTCGCTGGCTTGGCTGGGCAGGCGCGCCGCAATATCAAAGAAGTTTCGATTGATGGCCAAACCCCGCGCCAGCAACTCGCCGCTATCCGTGAGGCAGTTATCACTCTGGCAGAGGCACAAGAGCAAAGCTTGAACGAGCTGACCGCGCTGCTGGCCGAAGCTGGCCTGCGGCTCATCGCGGGCGACCGTTTGACCCGCGCCGATGCGGAGTGGATGGCGCGTTATTTCCGCGAACATATTATGCCGGTGATTACCCCGCAGGCCATCGATCCGGCGCACCCGTTTCCCTTCATCGCCAACCAAGGCATGGGCATCCTGTTCTCGCTCACCCGGATTGCCGATAGCGCACCGGTGACCGAAATGGTGCTGATCCCCTCGGCCCTGCCGCGCTTTGTCCGTCTGCCCGGTGAAGAGGCGCGATACATCAGCATCGAAGAATTGGTTCGCCGCAATGCCGCGCGCTTGTTCCCCGGCTTTCGCGTTCTGGGTCATGGTGTGTTTCGCGTGTTGCGCGATAGCGATATCGAAATCGAAGAAGATGCCGAAGACCTTGTTCGCTATTTCCGGACCGCGATTCAGCGCCGCCGCCGTGGCAAGGTGATTGTACTGGAATTGGAAGCCGGTTTTGCTGCCGATGCAGAGCAATTGCTCTGCGATCAATTGCGGCTGGATAACCGCGCATTCGTGCTGAAAACGGCTGGCCTGATCGGCATTGCCGGTCTTGCCATGCTGGTTGATGAAGAACGGCCTGATCTCAAATTCGTTCCCTACAACCCGCGCTATCCTGAGCGCATTCTCGAACACGATGGCGATTGTTTTGCCGCCATCCGGGAAAAAGATATCGTCATCCATCACCCCTACGAAAGCTTTGAAGTGGTGGTGGATTTTCTGCATCAGGCAGCTTCTGATCCGGATGTGGTGGCGATCAAACAAACGCTTTACCGCGCGGGCAAACAGTCTGCCGTTGTCGCTGCGCTGATTGCGGCCGCAGAGGCTGGCAAATCAGTTACTGCCGTGGTCGAACTCAAGGCCCGCTTTGATGAAGAGCAAAACCTGCTCTGGGCCTCGCAGCTTGAGCGGGCCGGCGTTCAGGTTATTTATGGCTTCCTCGATTGGAAAACCCACGCCAAGGTTTCTATGGTGGTGAGACGCGAAGGCGATGGCTATCGCACCTATTGCCACTTTGGCACTGGCAACTATCACCCTGTAACTGCGCGGATTTATACCGATCTCAGCTTCTTCACCGCTGATCCCAAAGCCGGCCGTGATGCCGGGCGCTTGTTTAATTTCATCACCGGCTATGTAGAGCCCAAGTCGACCGAATTCTTGGCGATATCGCCCATCAGTCTGCGCGAAAAGCTGAACGAATGCATTGATACTGAAATCGCCAATGCACGGGCTGGTAAGCCAGCAGCAATCTGGGCGAAGCTTAACCAATTAACCGATCCCGGCCTGATCAAACGCTTGTACAAAGCCAGTCAGGCGGGGGTTGAGATAGCCTTGGTCGTCCGCGGCATCTGTTGTCTGCGTCCCGGCTTGCCCGGTGTTTCGGAAACGATATCCGTTAAATCGATTATCGGACGTTTTCTGGAGCATAGCCGCATCTGGGCCTTCGGTTCTGGTGGATCGTTGCCCAATCGCCGCGCCAAAGTGTTCATTTCTTCGGCGGATGGCATGTCCCGCAATCTGGATCGCCGGGTTGAGGTATTGGTGCCGATCCGCAACCGGACGGTTCATGATCAGGTGCTCGATCAGGTGATGATGGCCAATCTGCTGGATACCGAGCAGAGCTGGCAACTGGATTTAGAGGGTGCCTATCACCGGGTGGAACAGGGTGAAAAACCCTTTAACCTCCACCGTTATTTCATGACCAACCCTTCGCTTTCTGGCCGCGGGGCTGCATTGGCAAGTGGACGCAGAGTCCCTAAACTTGCTTTGCGCCGCGGCGCTGGAGGCTGAGGAGCAAGCCATGTCCAAGATCGATCGGGCCAATCCCAGTGAATATATCCCATCGCGGGCGATCATCGATATTGGCTCGAACACCGTGCGCTTTGTCGTCTATGGTGGCCCACCGCGCGCGCCAACGGTGCTGCTCAATGAAAAAGTAACCGCAAGGCTGGGGAAGGGCGTTGCTGAAAACGGTCGCCTCTCAGGCAAGGCGACCACGGCGACATTGGCGGCCCTGGCGCGTTACCACATGCTGATACAGCTTTTGGACATCCCGCAGGTGGACGTTGTCGCCACGGCTGCGGTGCGCGATGCGGCCAATGGCGGGGCCTTTCTGAACAAGATCAGAGAAATAGGTTTCTCCCCTCGGCTCCTGTCAGGAGAGGAAGAGGCGCTTGCCAGCGCTCAGGGCGTGATCGGTGCCTTCCCTTGGGCGCAGGGCATTGTCGCTGATTTGGGCGGTGGCAGCCTTGAATTGGTGGATGTGATGGATCGGCACTGTACGCA
>JBEGLE010000254.1:0-7072 GCA_041183725.1 Pseudomonadota bacterium
CAATAGGACCCCGCCGTGATGCCCAATGTCAGGAAAATCCAAGCCCCCAACACCCAAGGCCGCATGGCGCTGGCAAAGGCTGGGGAAACTTCCCGCGTGATCAGCGCGCCTATGGCAAAGCTGAAAGCAATCGATAGGCCAACATAGCCAATGTAAAGGGTGGGCGGATGGAACGCCAAGCCGGGGTCTTGCAACAAGGGGTTCAGACCATTGCCCTCTGCCGCGGGCTCGGCCAGCCGGGTAAAGGGGTTTGAGGCAAACAGCAGAAAGGCATAAAAACCAAGGCTGACAAAGGCCTGTCCAGCCAGTGTTGCCAGCATTGTCGGTTCTGGCAAGCGGCGTTCAACCAGCGCGACAAAACCACCGGCCAGCCCCATAATGGTAACCCAAAGCAGCATCGAGCCTTCGTGGTTCCCCCAGGCACCGGCCACCTTATACAGCATCGGCTTGGCCGAATGCGAATTTTCGACCACCAATTTAACCGAAAGATCGGTGCGGGCGAAAACGAGAATCAGGGCAGCAAATGCTGCCAAAGCCAGCACGCCTTGCACCACAGCCACGGGGCGTACCACGCCGCCAAAGGTCTGTCCTTTTGGGGTCAGCGCCATAGCGCCCGCGATCAATTGCAATATCGCTAGGGCTGCAGCCAGCCAAAGCGCTGCCAAACCAAATTCAGCAATCATCGTGTTTCCTTGATCGCCTGCCGAGCCTGCGCGTCTGTCATGTCTTTCATTTCGCGCGGCACATATTTTTCATCATGTTTGGCAAGAAGGTTATTGGCCACAAACAGGCCGTTGGCACTGCGTTTACCCTCTGCCACCACACCTGATCCTTCTTTAAACAGATCGGGCAGGATACCCTTAAACGCAACAGGTACGCGTGCCTTGCCATCGCCCACAACGAAATGGACCGTAACCCCATCAGGCGCGGTGACCAATGACCCCTTTTCCACCATGCCACCCAGACGCACGGCGCGATCTGCCGCGGGTGGATTCGCCGCCATATCGGCAGGGACGTAGAAATAGGATGCCTGATTGCGCAGCGCCCACGCGGCCAACAATCCCGCTCCGACCAGTGCAACCAGCGCAACAATGACCAGCACCAACCGCTGATGCTTGGCTTTAATCCCGCTCATAGATCACGGCTCCTGTCGCGGCGTTTTTCAGCCCTCAGCATCGCAATCCAGCTTGATGCGACCAGCGCAAAAGTACCGCCCAAACCCAGACCATAGGCGGCGATGACAAAAGTCCATGGGTTCAAGCCTTCGTGCATTAGCCCTGTCCCTCAGCCATAGCCTTGCGGCGCAAGCGGGCTTCGGTCTGCACCTGAGCCAAAATAGCGCGCATCCGCGCCAAAACCACTGCGCCAAACAGCAGCGAAAACCCCAGGGTCGCGACCAACAACGGCACGAGAAATTCCGGGGCCATCGCGGATTGGCCCATCGTGATACTGGGCGGTTGGTGCAGGCTGTTCCACCACAGCACCGAATAGTGAATAATCGGGATATTCACCGCGCCCACCAAACCAAAAATCGCCGGAACGCGGTTATCCGTCTGGCCATCCTGATCGGCAGCATTGGCCAGCGCCACATAGCTGAAATAGAGGAACAACAGCACCAGCATAGAGGTTAGCCGCCCATCCCAAACCCACCATGTGCCCCATGCGGGCCGCCCCCATAGCGAACCGGTGATCAGGCAAATCGCGGTAAAAACAGCCCCCGGTACGGCCGCTGCCCGCGCCGCAATTCCAGCCAGCGGATGGCGCCAGACCAGTTCCGCAAAGCTCGCTCCAGCAATCATCATCCAGCCGGCCATGGCCAACCAAGCCGTGGGCACATGGAGATAGAGAATTCTGACCGTTTCGCCCTGCAAGGCATCGGCGGGGCCTTTAAACAGCCCCCATGCCAAAGCGGCTCCCGTCAGAATTGCGCCGCCAACCAGCAACAGCGGAGCCACCCAACGAGCAAGGCGCAGGAAACGAGCGGGATTGGCAAAACCGTGCATGAAAGACGACATCCAGAGGATCGGTGAGCCGTATGGCGAAGATCGCGCGACATTTGGCAGGCTGCGCGCCGGGCGGCAAGCAGAACCTACCCACCAAGGCATACAAAATCGGCTATTTTTTATTGATCTGCCCGAAGCCGTGATCTTGCTTTCGGGACTGAAGAAATGGGGCGATCGATGGGGTTCGAACCCACGACCTCCGGTACCACAAACCGGCGCTCTAACCAACTGAGCTACGATCGCCATGGCCGCCCCGCAGGCGGCAGTAAACGCGGGGCGGCCCTTTACATAGGCAGATGCAATTGGGAAGCGGAATTTTCGCTCACGCCCCATCTTCAGTCATCTTGAGCGCCAAATTGCGCCACAAAAGCACCCAACATATTTGCATTGCAAAATTTATTTCGCAGGTGCAGCATTCAACTTGGCAAGTAGCCGCCATTGCGGCATCACGTGTCACATAGGAGTCGCAATGCCGTCAAAAGCTCCAACGTACGACGAAATGTTTGACGCCTCTGGCGCGGTTCGGCCCGCCTATGGCGCCTTTCGCACCTGGTACGATGAGCAAGACCCCCAGTGGCTAAAGCGACAAGATGCCGAAGCCGAACGATTTTTCCGGCAGACTGGCATTACGTTCAACGTCTATGGCGAGAATGATGGCGAAGAACGGCTGATCCCGTTCGATATGATCCCGCGAATCATTACCGCCGCTGAATGGCGCAAGCTGAGCCGCGGTATCGAACAGCGCGTGCGGGCGCTGAACGCTTTTCTCCATGATCTCTATCACCGGCAAGAAATTGTCCGCTCCGGACGCTTCCCGCGCCGCTTGTTGGAAAACAATCCGGCCTTTCTGCAACAAATGGTTGGCTTCACCCCGCCGGGTGGAATCTATACCCACATCGTCGGTATCGATTTGGTTCGCACTGGCCCTGATGATTTCATGGTGCTGGAAGACAATGCCCGCACCCCCAGCGGCGTCTCCTATATGCTAGAGAACCGCGAAACCATGATGGCCATGTTCCCGGAACTGTTCACCCGGGTTCCGGTGCGCCCCGTGCAGGACTATCCGCGCCGCTTGGCCCGCAGTTTGGCCGCTTGCGCCCCTAACATGGCCTCAAAGCCTCCTGTTGTCGCAGTGCTAACCCCCGGCATCTATAACTCAGCCTATTTTGAACACGCCTTCTTGGCAGACCAGATGGGGGCTGAACTGGTTGAAGGTAGCGATCTGCGGGTAATTGATGGCCGCATCGCCATGCGCACCACCCGCGGCTATCAACCCGTGGATGTGCTTTATCGCCGGGTTGATGATGAATATCTTGATCCCCTTACCTTCAACCCCAACAGCGCCTTGGGCGTGCCGGGGATCATGGATGCCTATCGTTCTGGCGGGATAACCATTGCCAATGCCCCCGGCACCGGCATTGCCGATGACAAAGCGATTTACAGCTTCATGCCAGACATCGTCGAATTCTACACCGGCGAAAAACCACTGCTTAACAATGTCCCAACGTGGCGCTGCGCTGAGCCGGATTCGCTACAATATGTACTTGATAACTTGGCCGAATTGGTGGTCAAAGAAGTGCACGGGTCGGGCGGCTATGGCATGCTGATTGGGCCAACGTCTTCGAAGAAAGAGATTGAGGCTTTCGCCCGTAAACTGCGGGCCAAGCCAGATAATTACATCGCCCAACCGACGCTGGCGCTATCCACCACACCGATCTTTACCAAGGCTGGTTTGGCCCCGCGCCACGTTGATCTGCGGCCCTTTGTTTTGATGTCACCCAATGGAATCGACATCACCCCCGGCGGCCTCACGCGGGTGGCGCTGAAAAAGGGATCGCTGGTGGTTAACTCCTCGCAAGGGGGCGGAACCAAAGACAGCTGGGTTCTGGAAGACTAATGGCAAAGGATCGCCCATGCTAGGCCGCACCGCCAATGGCATCTTCTGGATGTTCCGTTATCTGGAACGGGCAGAAAACACGGCACGTCTGCTCGAGGCCGGGCTGCGCCTTGCCCTGACCCGTGGCCACGGCGAAGCCAGTGTGGAATGGCAATCGGTGCTGGTCACGATTGGCCAAGATGAAGATTATCGCGCGCGCCACAGCGATTATCAGGCTGCGCAGGTGACCAATTGGATCCTGCGCGATACCGATAATCCCGGCAGCGTTGCCAATATGATCGATTATGCTCGCAGCAATGCCCGATCGGTGCGCACCGCGCTGACCCGCGAAGTCTGGGAAGCAACCAACGAAAGCTGGATGGTCTTACGCGATCTGATGGCTAAGCCGCTCAAAGCGAGCAATCTGGGTGAAGTTCTCTCCGCGATCCGCCGTCAAACCACACTGGTGCGCGGGGCGATGGATGGCACCATGCTGCGCAACGAGATTTTCAACTTCGCCCGCATCGGCACCTTTATCGAACGGGCAGACAACACCGCGCGTATTCTGGATGTGAAGTATTATGTTCTGCTGCCCTCGGTCAGTCTGGTCGGCTCCAGTCTTGATAATGCCCAATGGGAAATGATCCTGCGCTCGGTCTCGGGGGAACGCGCCTATCGTTGGCTCTATGCTGGGACCATGGATGCCCGCGGCATTGCCAACTTCTTGATGCTGGATGAGCGTTTTCCCCGCAGTCTGGCCTTCTGCTATTCCAACCTGCGCAGCAATATGGCTGGCCTTGCCCGCGAATATGGCAACGAATCCCACGCCCATGCTGTGCTGCGCAAGGCCGGCGGCAAGCTGCACGACACAGAAATTGATTCCATCGTTGAATATGGTCTTCACCAGTTCATTGGTGATTTCCTGAATGACAACCGGGCCGTGGCCGATGCCATAGCCAGTGATTATCGGTTTACCTTCTGATGCGCCTTACTGTTCGTCACGTTACCCATTATACCTTCAGCAAGCCGGTATCGCATGGCCTGCAACGTCTGCGCCTGCGCCCCAAGTCCACCCATGGTCAAAAAGTGGTGAACTGGGACACTGCCATCGAAGGCGGGGTGTGTGAGGTCGACTATGAAGACCAGCACAACAACTACACTATGCTGGTTTCCGTCACCCCTGGCACCAGCGCGGTCACTATCACCTGCACCGGCACGGTTGATACGGTGAACAATGCCGGGGTTATCGGCAATCATACCGGCCATATGCCCCTGTGGGTTTTCCTTGGCCAGACCGCCCTCACCCAGCCCGGCCCCAAAATGCGCGCACTGATCAATGGTTTGAGCAGCGATCGCAGCAACGTGCTCGATACGCTTCATGCGCTATCACGCGCGGTCTTGGCCGCTGTCAGCTATGAAATCGGCCATACCGATGTCACCACCACCGCCGAAGAAGCCGCCGCGGCCGGGCGCGGCGTGTGCCAAGACCATGCGCACTTGTTCATTGGTTGTGCCCGCCACATGGGCATCGCGGCCCGCTATGTCAGTGGCTATTTGATGATGGATGATCGAATCGATCAGGAAGCTGGTCACGCTTGGGCGGAAGCCTATGTGCACGGCTTGGGCTGGGTTGGTTTTGATGTGTCTAACGGCATTTGCCCCGATACCCGCTATATCCGCATCGCCTCTGGCAGCGATTATCGCGACGCTGCGCCGGTAACCGGCATCTCTTGGGGCGAAGGCGAAATTGCCTTGGCGGTGAGTCTGGCGGTTGAGCAACAGGTGGTCGAGCAGTAAACGTGCTGACCAAGGGGGATTCGACTTGACCTATTGCGTTGGAATGCTGCTCGAAAAGGGCATAGTCCTGATGAGCGACACCCGGACCAATGCCGGGGTGGATAATGTCTCTACGTTCCGTAAGATGTTCCACTGGGAAGTGCCCGGTGAACGGATTATCGCGGTGATGACGGCTGGCAACTTGGCCACGACCCAAGCCCTGATCAGCCAGCTTGAAGAGCGCAACAAGACACCGGAAGACCGTCACAATTCCTTGCTCGAATCGCCCACCATGTTTCAGGTCGCCAGCCATGTCGGCAAGCTGCTGAATGAAACCATTTCTACGCAAAAGGTTGAATCCGGGCCAGATAGCTCTGATATGTTTCATGCCTCGGTGATCGTGGCCGGCCAGATTGCCGGCATGGAACCACGGCTATTCCTGATCTATCCAGAGGGCAATTTCATCGAAGCCAGCTTCGACACGCCCTATTTCCAGATTGGCGAAACCAAATATGGCCGCCCAATCCTGCTGCGCGGTTATAGCCGTGATATGAGCTTTGAAGCGGCGATCAAGCTGCTGATGGTCAGCTTTGATTCGACAATCAAGGCCAACCTATCGGTCGGCTTGCCGTTGGATCTGCTCGCCATCGAACGCGATCAGTTCAAACCCCTTCACGAACGCCGGATTGCTGCTGATAATCCTTATTATCGTTCGGTTTCCGCCGGTTGGGGCGAAGCTTTGAAAAAAGCGTTTCACGATCTGCCCGATTACGAAATGGAATAGGCTGGGCGGGGTTGCGTGGCATCCCCCCCAATAAATCCCCAAATGAGCGGGGTAAAAACAAAAAGGGCGGCCCCAAAGGACCGCCCTTTTGCATTCGGATGTGAAATCCGGATTACTTCTTGAGCGAAAGCCCACCAAAGCGCTTGTTGAACTGGGCAACACGGCCGCCCTGATCAAGCTGGCGGGTGCCGCCGGTCCATGCCGGGTGCGAAGTCGGGTCGATTTCCAGAGCCAGCGTATCGCCTTCTTTGCCCCAGGTTGAATGGGTTTCAAAGACGGTGCCGTCGGTCATCTGCACCTTGATCATGTGGTAATCGGGATGGATACCGGACTTCATAGCGTTTACTTTCGTTGTGACCGGTTCCGACCGGCCTGAAAAACAAGCGCCGCGCTTAGCGAGACGGGCATGCTTTTGCAACCCCATTCCGTCCCGCGACCAAAGCGGGAATGGGATCAGGAATCTGCAATCATCGCGGTAAACTGCACTTCGCAGGTCACTTTGCCATCTACCGAGGCCTTGCCCCAGAACTTGCAAACCCGGGCGCGCTTTTGCACGGAGCCGGCTTCGAGTTGGAGCAGGACGCCGGGTTCCACGGGGGCGCGGAACTTGGCCTGTTCGATGGCCATGAAATA
>JBEGLE010000255.1:0-9240 GCA_041183725.1 Pseudomonadota bacterium
GCGCTGCGCCGCAGATTATCTTACCAAATTTTAGCGCGCTGTTCGGGGGCGATGTACATCGTGTCACCCGACTTAACACCAAAGGCCTTGTACCAGGCTTCGATATTGCGCAGCGGTCCCAGCACGCGGAAGCGCGGCGGGCTGTGCGGATCGGTTGCCACCTGATTGCGGATGGCATCTTCCCGGTATTTTGACCGCCACACCTGCGCAAAGCCCAAGAACAGACGCTGATCACCGGTCAGCCCGTCGATCACCGGTGCGACTTTCCCGCCGAGTGCCATGTGATAGGCATCCAGTGTTTCGGTCAAACCGGCCAGATCGGCGATGTTTTCACCCATGGTCAGGTCTGGGTTCACAAAGGCGCCGGGGGCGGCTTCGAACTTGGCATATTGATCGCCAAACACCTTGGCGCGGGCTTCAAAGCGCTTGCCATCATCGGCGCCCCACCAATCATGCACCGCGCCCGAGGCATCAACCTTGCGGCCCTGATCGTCAAAGCCATGGCTGATTTCGTGGCCAATCACCGCGCCAATCGCGCCATAGTTCACCGCATCATCGGCCTTGGGATCGAAGAAGGGGGGCTGTAGAATACCAGCCGGGAAGACGATCTTGTTTTCCAGAAAGCCGTTATAGGCATTCACCGTTTGCGGGTTCATCCCCCACTTCTTGCGATCTACCGGCTGGCCCAGATCGGCCATGGTATAGTCAAAGTTGAACTTACCCGCGCGTTTGATGTTGCCGTAAAGGTCATCGCTGCTGATCGAAAGGGCATCGAAATTGCGGAATTTATCAGGATAGCCGACCATCACTTCCATGCGGTTCAGTTTATCCAGCGCGGCGGCCTTGGTCGCATCGCTCATCCAATCGTTGCCCTTGATACGGTTGCCCATTGCCGCTTTCAAATTGACAACCAAATTCTGCATCTTGGCCTTGGATGACGGCGGGAAATAGCGGGCGACATAGTCTTGCCCAACAAGTTCGCCCAATGATCCATCAACCTGCACCACGGCGCGGCGCCAGCGCGGCCGTTGCTCGGTTACGCCGCTAATCGTGCTGGTATAGGTAAAGCGGCTGTCGACCATGGCTTTGTTGAGATAGGGCGAAGCTTGATCGGCGATATGGAAGGCTTGCCACAGCTTTAAGGTTGTCAGTGGCGTTGCGGCATAGAGCGCGGCAATATCCCGAATAGCGCTGTTTTCATTGACGATGATGCGCGCTTGGACGGGAATTTTTGCCGCAGCAAAGAAGCTGTCCCATTCAATACCGGGGGCATAGGCGGCCAGATCGGCGCTGCTCATCGGATTGTTGATCTTGCCGATGTCGCGGCGATCAGCGATCTTCCAGCTCTTGTCTGCAATGGCGGTTTCAAAAGCCATGATCGTGGCCGCTGCGGCTTCGGGATTAGGGGTGCCAATTGCGGCCATAGTCCGCACAATATAGGCAGCATAGGCATCACGCTGTTTGCTGAACTGCTTGTCGAAATAATACTCACGCTCGGGCAGGCCAAGGCCGCTTTGGCCCATCCACAAGACATTCAGCAGCGGATTGGCCGTATCGGCATTGGGCGCAAAATCGACCAGTGACATACCAAAGGCCCCGGCAGTGCTGGCCATGAAACGGATGAAATCCGGCTTGGTGGTGATGGCACTCAGCGTGGCCAGATCGGCTTGCAAGGGCTTTAGGCCCAAGGCTTCAACCTGCTTTTCATCCATATAGCTGGCATAGAGTGCGCCATATTTGCTGCCCGGTCCGGCTTCGGTAATCAGCTTTTTCAATTGGTCTTGCGTGGTGTCGCGCAGATCGGTGAACGTGCCAATGCTGGGGCGATCAGAGGGGATGCTGGCCGTGTCGATCCACTTGCCAGAGGCATAACGCTGAAAATCATCGCCCGGTTTCACCGCCGTATCGCGGGTGGAAAGATCAACCCCCCACGCGCCATAGGTCTCAGCCTGCGCGGGATGGGCGGCGAGCAGGGCCAGTGGGGCGCAGGCGGTCAGTAGGGTGATAAGCTTCATTGGGCGATCCTTATGCAAATGCCTTTCGCGGACGCGCTGAGCGCCGGCGCAATGGCCCAGCCTCACCTGTCAGCCTTGGCAAGTCAATGCTGTTCGCCGGATGCTATTGACGGTTGGTCGTAAGGACAGTGAGGAATACAGCCCCCTTATCCTCGCGGGTCACCGGGCAAATAGTGCCCAGTCACCTTCTGATAAGCCGCCGAGGTATCCTTGCCTGCCCAGCCATCGGGCCTCAGGTAAATTCCGGTATGGCTGCTAAGCCATTGTTGCAGCGCCACGGCGCGGGCCAGAATGACCGGATCGGTGGGGGCTTGGTGCATATAGGAAACCACCAGTGGCGGCGTGTCAGGCGTCGCCCCCGGTTGATCGACAAAGGCGCATTCGCCCTTTTCTGCCAGTCGGCGCAGTAGCACGGCAGTGCCAGGTTGTTTCGATATGACCGAGCCGGAAAAAGCCCCATCGGCTTTGTATTTTCCGGCGGAATAGTGGTTGGAATAGGACCACAAATAGGGGGTTAACACCGAGGGATGATAGAGGCGGTAACCCGCGCCGTTATAGCATTCGAGCTTATAGAGAACCCCGGCAACCGACCAGTCTTTCCAGCGGGTAAATCCTTCAATCGTCAGAGCATCGGTGGCGCTTTGCTCCCAGGACCAAGGGCCTTTACCCGGTGGGCGGCCTTTTGGCACTTGCACGGTTGGTCGGTCCAGTGGATCGCCATTGTGCAGGTGGCGGGTAAAGCTTTGCCCGCATTCCAGTTCATGCAGCACGGCGATTAAGGTCCATGGCACACCCAAGCTTTGGCCCAGCGCGGCATAGCGATCCTTGTGCGCGATAATCTTGGCCACGGCGGCATCGATTTCGCCTTGGTGTTGCGGCCGCACGGCGCAGCTAGAGAATAGGGAATCGTATTCCTTCCGCAGGCTGTCGGTCAGGGTAAGCTGTGCCATGGTGCATTCCAGACGGTTTCAATGAGGGTGGATGAGCGCATGGTCGACCTGTGTAGGCAAATGGGATTGGCACCAGTTTGGACTGCACTTGCCCGACTCGAACAAATCTGGAACAGAGCCTTGCTATGTCGCTGAGCAAAATCATCGTGCGCGGGGCGCGCGAGCATAATCTTAAAGGCTTTGATGTGGAACTACCGCGCGATGCGCTGGTGGTGGTCACTGGCCTATCGGGTTCGGGAAAATCCAGTCTGGCTTTCGATACGATCTATGCCGAAGGGCAGCGGCGGTATGTCGAGAGTCTTTCGGCCTATGCCCGCCAGTTTCTGGAGATGATGCAGAAGCCCGATGTCGAACATATCGACGGGCTAAGCCCCGCCATTTCGATTGAACAGAAAACCACCAGCCGCAATCCGCGTTCCACCGTGGCAACGGTGACAGAGATTTACGACTATATGCGCCTGCTTTGGGCGCGGGTTGGTGTGCCTTATTCACCGGCCACGGGCCTGCCGATCAGCGCGCAAACCGTCAGCCAGATGGTTGATCGGGTGATGACCCTGCCAGAGGGCACCCGCGCCTATTTGCTTGCCCCGGTGGTGCGCGGCCGCAAGGGTGAATATCGCAAGGAATTGGCCGAGTGGCAGCGCGCGGGCTATACCCGGGTGCGGATCGATGGCGTGATGCACGATATCGAAGATGCCCCGGCGCTGGATAAAAAGTTTAAACACGACATCGAAGTGGTGGTTGATCGTATTGCCGTGCGCGATGGCATTCAGACGCGGCTGGCCGATAGCTTTGAACAGGCGCTCAAGCTGGCTGAAGGCCTCGCCTATATTGATCTGGCCGATGGCACCGTGGCCGACATGCTGGGTGAGGGCAGCCAAGGCGCAGCGAAAGGCGAAAGTCCTGCGCAAGCCCAAAAAGGCGGCATGAAGAACACCGGCCTGCCCGCCAATCGCATTGTCTTTTCTGAAAAGTTCGCCTGCCCGGTATCGGGCTTTACGATTGAATCGATTGAACCCCGGCTGTTCAGCTTCAATGCGCCGCAGGGAGCCTGCCCGGCCTGTGATGGTTTGGGTGAAAAGGCGCTGTTCGATCCGCAGATGATCGTGCCGAATGAGGCGCTGAGCCTAAAGCAAGGGGCGATTGTCCCCTGGGCCAAAAGCAATCCACCCAGCCCCTATTATATGCAGGTGCTCTCCAGTCTAGCCGCCGAATTTGGCTTTGCTTTGGACACACCATGGCAAGACTTGCCGGTTGAGGTGCGGATCGTGATCTTGCACGGCACAGGTGGCCGCCCCGTGCCGCTGACCTTCACCGATGGCAAGAAAAGCTACACGGTGGAAAAGGCGTTTGAAGGGGTAATCGGCAACCTTAATCGCCGCCTGCTGCAAACCGATAGCGCCTGGATGCGCGAGGAACTGTCCAAGTTCCAAACCGCGCAGCCCTGCGAGGTGTGCGAGGGCAAGCGTTTGAAGCCAGAGGCACTGGCGGTGAAAGTGGCGGCCACCGATATTTCCACCGTCACCCATATGTCGGTTGCGGCCGCCGGCGCGTGGTTCGCCGCGCTTGATGCCCAGCTAACCCCGCAGCAAAGCCAGATCGCCAAGGCTATCTTGAAAGAGATTAACGAGCGGCTGGGCTTTTTGAACAATGTCGGGCTGGATTACCTGAACCTTGATCGCACCAGCGGCACGCTATCGGGCGGCGAAAGCCAGCGTATCCGCTTGGCCAGCCAGATTGGTTCGGGCCTGTCAGGGGTACTTTATGTGCTGGATGAACCTTCGATTGGTCTGCACCAGCGCGACAATGATCGCTTGCTCGAGACGCTCAAGCGATTGCGCGATCTCGGCAATACGGTGATCGTTGTCGAACACGATGAAGACGCCATCCGCCATGCCGATCATATCCTGGATCTGGGACCCGGCGCGGGGGTGCATGGCGGGGAAATCGTCGCGCAGGGGACGCTCGCCGATATTATGGCCAGCCCCGATAGCCTGACCGGACAATATCTGTGCGGCACCCGCCAGATCGAGGTGCCGAAAGTGCGGCGCAAAGGCAATGGCCTGTTTGTCACCGTGCACAACGCCCGCGCCAATAACCTGACAGGGGTTACCGCAGCCTTTCCGCTTGGCACCTTTACCTGTGTCACCGGCGTTTCGGGTAGCGGCAAGTCCAGCCTGACATTGGATACGCTTTATGCCGGGGCTGCCCGTACGCTGAACGGCGCACGGGTGATCGCCGGACCGCATGACAAGATCACCGGGCTGGAACAGTGCGATAAAGTGATCGAGATCGACCAATCGCCCATCGGCCGCACCCCGCGTTCCAATCCGGCGACCTATACCGGGGCCTTCACCCAAATCCGCGATTGGTTTGCGGGCCTGCCGGAATCGGCGGCGCGCGGTTATAAGGCTGGGCGGTTCAGCTTTAACGTCAAAGGCGGACGGTGCGAGGCTTGTCAGGGCGATGGCCTGATCAAGATCGAGATGCACTTCCTGCCCGATGTCTATGTTACCTGCGAGGAATGCGGCGGCAAACGCTATAACCGCGAAACGCTTGAGGTGAAGTTCAAGGGCCATTCGATCGCCGATGTGCTTGATATGACAATCGAAGATGCCGAGGAATTTTTCAAAGCCGTGCCGCCAATCCGCGACAAAATGCACATGCTGAATGAAGTGGGGCTGGGCTATGTCAAGGTGGGGCAACAGGCCACCACTCTATCGGGCGGCGAGGCGCAGCGGGTCAAACTGGCCAAGGAACTCAGCCGCCGCGCCACGGGGCAAACGCTGTATATCTTGGATGAACCGACCACCGGCCTGCATTTTGAAGACGTGCGCAAATTGCTGGAGGTGCTTCACCGCTTGGTCGATCAGGGCAATTCGGTGGTGGTGATCGAGCACAATCTGGATGTGATCAAAACCGCAGACTGGATCATCGATCTTGGTCCCGAAGGCGGGGTGAGGGGCGGCGAAATCGTCGCCACGGGCACGCCAGAACAGGTGGTCACAGAACCCCGCAGCTTTACGGGGCATTATCTGAAACCGTTGTTGGCGCGCTGAGGGGCATCACCTGTTCCCTCTGGCGGCCAAGGGTGTAAACCACCTCTGATCTGGATTGAGGACGCCGAGTCTTTCGTCCTGGCAAAAGGAGATATGCCATGCGCGCCAAGCCTTTTCTCTCATTGCGTCTGCTCCCTTGTGCTGCTGTGGCCGCCAGTCTGCTTGGCGCCCAAGTGGCATGGGCCGCGCCGGTAACCCTTGTCGCAACGCTATCAGGTGTGGCTGAGACAGCGGGTGGCGATGCCAAGGGCAGCGGCGGTTTTAAGGTTACCCTAGACCCGGAAACCAACGATTTTTGCTATTCGCTGTGGGCTGACAAGGCCACCAAGCCGACCATGGTGCATCTGCATGCGGGTGCCGCTGGGGTAGATGGCGATGCTGTGGCGACGCTTGAGGTTACGGGTCAGGACAATGATGCCTGTCTAGCCATCGATAAGGATAAGCTGCAACCGCTGGCTGACAATCCATCAGGCTTCTATGTCAATATTCACACCGCCGCCTTCCCCAAAGGGGCGCTGCGCGGCCAATTGGTGAAGGAATAGGCGGGTCAGGTTGGGGCAACAGCCTTCGACAGGCTCAGGATGTGCGGGGTTGGGGTATCGCGACTATAGGCAGGTGCTATTCCTTTAACACCGCACATCCTGCGCTTGTGGCAAGATGCCACGCTACACCCGCCTTTTTTACCGATCCCGCTGAGCCAGAAGCCGCAACCGCAGAGCGTTAAGCTTGATGAAGCCCGCCGCGTCTTTTTGATCATAGGCACCGGCATCGTCTTCAAAGGTCACGTGCCGTTCGGAATAGAGGCTGTTGGGGGACTTGCGCCCAACCACCGATGCCGCACCCTTATAAAGCTTTAGCCGCACCGTGCCGGAAACCTTGGCTTGGCTGTGATCGATGGCAGCTTGCAGCATTTCACGTTCAGGCGCGAACCAGAAGCCGTTATAGATCAGCTCGGCATATTTCGGCATAAGCTCATCCTTCAGATGGGCTGCGCCGCGATCCAGCGTGATGCTTTCGATACCGCGGTGCGCGCGGGCATAGATTTCGCCGCCGGGGGTTTCATACATGCCGCGGCTCTTCATGCCGACAAAGCGGTTTTCCACCAGATCAAGCCGGCCAATCCCGTGCTTGCGCCCCAGATCATTCAGCGCGGTGAGCAGGCTGGCGGGGGATAGGGCCACGCCATTCAGCGCCACGCCATCGCCGCGTTCAAAATCAATGGTGATATATTCGGGTTGGTCCGGCGCATCTTCGGGGTTCACCGTGCGGCTAAACACATAGTCGGGCACTTCCTGCCACGGATCTTCCAGAACCTTGCCTTCGGATGAAGTGTGCAGCAGGTTGGCGTCGGTTGAGAACGGGCTTTCGCCGCGCTTGTCCTTGGGGACCGGAATCTGGTGCTTTTCGGCCCAATCAATCAACGCCGTGCGGCTGGTCAGATCCCATTCGCGCCACGGGGCAATCACCTTGATCGTCGGGTCCAGCGCATAGGCGGACAGTTCAAAGCGCACCTGATCGTTGCCCTTGCCAGTGGCGCCATGGGCCACGGCATCGGCGCCGGTTTCGTGGGCGATTTCAACCAGACGCTTGGAAATCAGGGGGCGGGCGATCGAGGTGCCCAGCAGATAGTCACCCTCATAGCGGGCATTGGCGCGCATCATCGGGAAGACAAAGTCACGGACGAATTCTTCGCGCAGATCGTCGATATAGATGTGTTCATCAGGCACGCCCATCAACTTGGCCTTGGCCCGCGCGGGTTCCAGCTCTTCGCCTTGGCCGAGATCGGCGGTGAACGTCACCACTTCGCAGTTATAGGTCACCTGCAGCCACTTGAGGATAACAGAGGTATCAAGGCCGCCCGAATAGGCGAGAACCACCTTGTTGATTTTGTCCGTCATGGCAATGTCCTGTCGCGAGAATCCAAGTGTCGCAGAATGCGGCCCGCCCCTAAGCGAAGGGCGGCCAAACGACAAGGGTTTGCGGATAAATGGCTAAGTGGCGTGAAGAGTTTCGATTATGTCAACAGACTTAGACTTGTCGCCAATTGCCAAAGACCCAGTACCAGAAACAGCATGGCTGCGCCGATCCGGGTGGCCTTGAGCGAAATGCGTTTCACCAGTTGGTCGCCAAGGAAAACAGCGGGGCCATTGGCCAGCATCATCCCCAAAGTTGTACCTGCTGCAACCAGCACCACGCTCTGGTAATGGGCGGCTAGGGCCACAGTGGCAATCTGGGTCTTGTCGCCCATTTCAACCAGAAAGAACGACACCAGCGTGGTCAGGAATGCGCCGCTGGCGGTGCGGATGGTATCGTCTTCATCATCGTCCAATTTGTCAGGCACCAAAGTCCAGCCTGCCATGGCAATAAAGCCCAGCGCGACGGCAATGCGGAACCACGGGGCTTCAAGCAGGCCCGCAACCTCGCTCCCGACAAAGGCTGCGAGCAGGTGATTGGCGATAGTCGCGACCAGAATGCCGGCCAGAATCGCCCAAGGTGCGCGCAGGCGGGCGGAGAGGATGATTGCCAGCAACATGGTCTTGTCGCCAATTTCGGCGAGCGCCACCACCGCAGTGGAGGTAAGCAGGGCTTCGGGTATCATGCTAATCCTCGGGCCATATAGAGTACGTCACGCGGCTGAGA
Source organism: Pseudomonadota bacterium (assembly GCA_041183725.1). Lineage (GTDB taxonomy): Bacteria > Pseudomonadota > Alphaproteobacteria > Sphingomonadales > Sphingomonadaceae > Novosphingobium. Next base: position 8,665 of record JBEGLE010000255.1, read on the forward strand.
CATCAGGTGCTGGCCAGAGTCAACAAACAGGGTCTCACCGCTTGCCAGCCAGCCTTCCGCCAGAAACAGCGCAGCATCGGCCAGTTCCTGTGCTTCGGTTATGCGTTGCAAAAGATTTAAGCGGCCCGATGTCTCGTGCTCTTCGGGCTGTTGATCGTGGCTGGCCATGATCGCGCCGGGGGCCAGACCATAGACCCGGTCAGCCGGATCGGTGCAGGCCATGGCTTGCGTTTTCACCGTGGCCGCCAGCGCATGCTTAGACATGGTATAGGAAAAGAAATCGGGATTAGGGTTGGCGATCTTCATATCCAGAAACTGGATAACCCGCCGTCCGCCTTGGCTGCGGGCCTGCTGCAAAAACACCTGCGCCATGCGGGCAGGGCTTTCGGCATTGACCGCCATAGCTTCGGTAAACACATGATGATCAAGTTGCTCGGCGGTGTCTTCGTTAAACACGGCGGCGCAATTGATCAGCAAGCGCCAATCATCCAGCTCTCCGGCAAGCTGGGCGATCATCGCCGCAGCCGCAGCGGGATCATTCAACTCGCATTGCACCGTGCGGGCATGGGGCAGGCT
>JBEGLE010000256.1:0-9426 GCA_041183725.1 Pseudomonadota bacterium
CCGCTGGCCCATATGGGGCCACCGCTAGCCACGGCCATTGCCTCAACCGTGAATACCGGGATGCTTTACACCACCCTGAAAAAGCGCGGCCATTTCATCGCCGATGCGCGTTTGCGCCGCCGTGCGCCGCGTTTGGCGCTGGCCGCACTGGCGATGGGCGCGGTGCTGTGGACAGGGCAGGATCGGCTGCTACCCTATCTGCACGGCCCGTGGTTCATGCGCTTTACCGCGCTTACCCTCTTGGTTTCTGCCGGTGCTCTCGTCTATGGGGTGGCAACTTTCGTTCTGGGGGCCTTTACCCGCGACGATATCCAATTCCTCCGGCGCAAGCGCGCCACCTGATTGATGGGCTAAGCTTCATGCGTATCGTTTCCGGCATCCAGCCGACCGGCAACCTCCATCTTGGTAACTATCTGGGGGCTATCCGCAATTGGGTGCGGATGCAGGATGAACAGACCGCGCAGGGGCATGAATGCCTGTATTTCCTGGCCGATCTGCATGCTATTTCGATGCCCCATGTGCCTGGCGATCTGGCTGCCAACACGCGTGAGATGGTGGCGGCCTTGGTCGCCTGCGGGATTGATCCCGACAAATCGACCCTGTTCAACCAAGCGCAAGTTCCCCAGCACGCCGAATTGCAATGGCTCCTAAACGGCACTGCACGCATGGGTTGGCTGAATCGCATGACCCAGTGGAAGGACAAAGCGGGCAAGAACCGCGAAGGGGCCTCTATCGCCCTGTTCACCTATCCAGTTCTGCAAGCGGCTGACGTGCTGCTTTACCAAGCCACCCATGTGCCCGTGGGCGAAGACCAGAAGCAGCACCTCGAATTGGCGCGCGATATTGCGCAAAAATTCAACAACGACTTTGCGTCTGAACAGGACCCGGTATTCACCTTACCCGAACCGATCATCCCGCCCGAAGCGGCCCGGATCATGAGCCTGCGTGATGGCGCAGCAAAGATGTCTAAGTCTGATCCGTCTGATATGAGCCGCATTAACCTGACGGACGATGCCGACACCATCATGCAGAAGGTGAAAAAGGCCAAGACCGATCCAGAACCCCTGCCCAGCGAGGCCAAGGGTCTGGAGGGCCGTCCAGAAGCGGCCAACCTCGTTGGCATCTATGCCGCGATGGCAGGAACCACAGTCGACAGCGTGCTGCGCGACTTTGGCGGGGAAGGCTTTGGCAAATTCAAGCCCGCGCTGGGCGATCTGTTGGTTGCCAAACTCAGCCCGATCAACGCCCGGTTTATTGACCTGCGCCATGATCAAGCCGCGCTGGATGCGATCCTGCGCAAGGGTGCGGAAAAGGCCCGTACGCTAGCGGTGCCCACTTTGGAGAAGACCTATCAAGCGCTTGGGCTGGTCCGCGGATAAGCCCTTAATAAGGCGGCTTGTGCAGTCCCTTGGGGCTGAGGGTGAAAATCTCGCAGCCGGTTTCGGTGATCCCGATTGAATGCTCAAATTGCGCTGAGAGCGAACGATCGCGGGTAACGGCTGTCCAGCCATCGTCCATCAGTTTCACCCATGGCTTACCAAGGTTGATCATCGGCTCGATGGTAAAGAACATGCCGGGGCGCAATTCTGGGCCGGTACCGGCTTGGGCGGCATGAACCACCTCTGGCGCATCGTGAAACAACCGTCCCAAACCGTGACCGCAGAATTCGCGCACCACGCCATAGCGATTGGCTTCGGCATGACTTTGTATTGCCGCCCCAATATCGCCCAATCGCACCCCGGGCTTGGCTTTTTCGATCCCCAGCATCAGGCATTCATAGGTCACGTCAACCAACCTCCGCGCCTTAAGCGGCACATCACCAACCAGATACATCCGGCTGGAATCGCCGTGCCAACCATCCAGCAAAGGGGTGACGTCAATATTGACAATATCGCCATCGCGCAGGGGTTTATCACCGGGAATGCCATGGCAAATCACACTGTTCGCAGATACGCAGCAGCTGTGACCATAGCCGCGATAGCCAAGGGTGGCGGGCAAAGCCCCGGCATCCAGTGTCATTTCCCGCACCAGATCGTCAATCGCGCCAGAGGTAACGCCCGGTTGGACAAAATCCGTTAAGGCATCCAGAATTTCTGCGGCCAGCTTGCCAGCCTTGCGCATCCCTTCAAAAGCCTCGGGCCCATGAAGTTTGATCGTACCATCCCGCAGGGTGGTCTCGTTAAAATCAACGGTCTGATATTGGGTCATGGCCATCCTATAAGAGCAATTTTCAGCTTTTTCGAGTGCCGCCCTTGCTCTTGTCCCGTGTGGGGTTAGACCAGAGCGTGCAATGACTGATAAAAACGCCCTCCTCCAGCCCGATCGGGGGCAAAATGCCACCACGATCCATCTTGTCAGCAAAAGCGGTTTTGCCGAATGGTCAAAGCGCCTTTCTGCCCCGCAGCGCGCCGCGCTGGCGGCGCAGAAATTTGATGGCGCGGGTTATGACTATGCCATCGTGCCTGATGGCGATCATTGGTTTGTCGTCTCTGGCGTGGCCAATCCGGACGATCTATCCAGTTGGTGCCTGGCCAAATTGGCTGAGGTTCTGCCTGCTGGCACATACCGCCGGGCAGAAGGTGATCCCGGCAAGGCGGCCTTTGGCTGGATTACCGGGCAATACCGCTTTGACCGCTATCGGAGCGATGTATCCGATGAAGCCCCACGCATTCTGCTGACCAAAGAGGTTAAAGCGATTGCGCCCATTCTGGCTGAAGCGGAAGCGGTCGAACTGGTGCGTGATCTGGTTAACACCCCAGCCGAAGACATGGGGCCAGCCGAATTGGAAGCAACGGCAGCGCAATTATCAAAAACCTATCGTGCGGAACTGCATGTTACCAAGGGTGATCTGCTGGAGCGCGATTTTCCGATGGTCCACATGGTGGGCCGTGCCGCCGGGCGCGCCCATGCCCCGCGGATGATCGAGCTGGAATGGGGCGATCCCAAGCACCCGCGCATTGCCGTGATTGGCAAGGGCGTGTGCTTTGATACAGGCGGGCTGGATCTAAAACCGTCCTCCGCCATGCTCTTGATGAAAAAGGATATGGGCGGTGCGGCCCATGCCTTGGCCTTGGCCGGATTGATTATGCAGGCAGGCCTGCCCGTACGGCTTCACCTGCTGGTTCCCGCAGTCGAAAATGTGGTTTCGGGCAATGCCTTCCGCCCAGGTGACGTGCTGCGTTCGCGGGCGGGCATCTCGGTTGAAATCGGCAATACCGATGCCGAAGGCCGACTGGTTCTGGCCGATTCCCTGACCAAGGCTTGCGAGGCCCAACCCGCCTTCATTCTTGATTTTGCCACGCTGACCGGCGCGGCGCGGGTGGCGCTAGGACCAGACATTCCCGCCTTGATGACCCGCGAAGATGGCACGGCGGCAGAACTGATTGCGGCGGGGACCGACAACGACGATCCCGTTTGGCGCCTACCCCTGCCCAATGCCTATCGTGAGTGGCTGAAATCCGACATTGCCGACATTAACAATTCACACACCAATGGCTTTGCCGGGGCCAGTGTGGCGGGGCTTTTCTTGGATCGCTTTGTTAGCGAAGGGCTGGATTGGGCGCATTTTGATACCTTTGCGTGGCGGCCCACCGCGCGGCCCGGCCGGCCCAAAGGCGGCGATGCGCTGAGCCTGCGGGCCGCATGGGCTATGCTTAAGGCCCGCTACGGGCAAACGGATCCGTTGTGATCAGAGGCCCGATTTGCGGGAATCGCGCAACACCAGAAAGCTGCCCGGTGCATCAACCTGGCGGTCTTCCTTAATCTGTTTGGCAAAGGCGCTAATTTCCGATTCATCATCCAGATGATCGATTGGAAACCGGGCGACGACACAATCATCACGGGTATCAACCAGAAACAGAAATGCTTTCTGGATGCTCCCCGTGATCGACAGCAGGTTAAAACCATCGGCAATGTGCCAAACCTTGCGATCCCAACTGATGATGTGCCTTTCACAATAGCGGCAGGTGCTGCGAAAAACGCCTTCACTATCCGGCCGGCCAGCCTGAACCGGCACATGGGTGCGCGTGAACCAGCATTGGGTAAGTGCCAACATATCTTCGCCCTAAAAGCAGCCAGAACAGACGACAGAGCCGCTTTTCAACTTCATGACTGGATGTTTAGCAAAGGGGCGTGGGGAGATGGTTACCCAGGGCATAAGTGGTATTACGAGGGTTCTCTGCCCCAGCCTTTCGTGTTGAATGCGGGCAATAATGCCCTTGCTCTTGGCAAATTATCCGCACAGAAACACCACGGGGAGCATGGACAACTTGATAGAAACGCCAAGCGGAGCTAATCGCGCGCTCTTCCTTTTCGAGGGGCTAACGAATTTGACCGCTACCGTAATACCCACTGGGCAACTGACTCTGTCTGGACCAAGCGAAACGCTTGATGCCGCGCATTGGCCGGTACGCGGGGATTTGGCGCATCTGCGTTTGGCGGGTAAGGTCTTTGTGCCGCATTATGCTGTGCCGATGGAACACCGGGTTATCAGCCAAGGCGCTATCCTGCGCAGCGCCGGGCATAGCGATGCCGAAGCCCTAGATACGCTGCTTGGCGGATCGCTGTTTAACGTGCTGGATATGTCGGGCGGCTGGGCCTGGGGCCAAGTGGGAGAGGACGGCTATGTCGGCTACCTGCCCCTGGACACGCTGGAAGCATGAGCCAGACAGTTTTCATCGATGGCGCAGCCGGCACGACCGGGCTTGAGATTCTGGATCGGCTGGCTGGCCGCGCTGAATTCAACCTGCTGCTGCTTGATGATGAACAGCGCAAATCGGCATCCGCCCGCCGCGACGCCTATCACGCTGCCGATTTCGCCGTGCTCTGCCTGCCTGATGACGCCGCCCGCGAAGCCGTGGCTTTGGCTGAAGGTAGCCCGATGCGGATCATTGATGCCTCTTCTGCCCATCGGGTTACTGAGGGCTGGACTTATGGCTTTGCCGAAGTGGTTGGACGTGATGCCGTGGCAAATGCGGCGCGGGTTACCAATCCGGGTTGCTATCCCTCAGGCTTCATCGCGCTGATCGCTCCCTTGGTGCGCGCCGGACTGCTGCCGGCTGACTGGCCCTATACAGTGAATGCGGTCTCTGGCTATTCGGGCGGCGGCAAGGCGCTGATTGCCCGCTTTGAACACGAAGACGACCTTGCCTTTCGCGCTTATGGCTTAGGCCTTGGTCACAAACATGTTGGCGAAATGCAAAAGCTGGCAGGTCTTGCCCATGCCCCGCTGTTTGCCCCCGCCGTTATCGCTGCCCATCGCGGCATGGTGGTAGAAGTGCCGCTGCCACTGGCTGCCATGCCGAAGGCGGCGGCTCCAGCGGCCTTGCTTGCCGCTCTGGATGATTTCTACAGCGATAGCCCCGTGGTGACGGTTCACCACGATTGCCCCGATGAAATTTTGCTCCGCCAATCCATGGCCCCCTCTGATCGGCTCGATCTGTATGTCTGTGGGGCGCAGGATGGATCACAAGCGCGGCTTATCGCTGTGCTTGATAACCTTGGCAAAGGCGCCAGCGGCGCGGCCGTGCAAAATCTGAACCTGATGGCCGGCCTGCCGGAAACCGCAGGCCTCAACCTCGGCTGATCGCTTTTTGGGCAGGCAATGCCTGCATTTTGAGCATTGCCGTGCCGATTTTGCGAAAAAATGAAGAACTTTGAGCAAAAAAGCGCTGAGAATCTTAAAAATCACCCCTTTTCGAGCGCATCTGCATAGCCTAGTTATGATTTACAGCCTCTGGCACGATTCTTGATACACAAGCCAGAAGCGATCAATCGTCCGGCCCTGTCTGTGCAGTGTCGGCTTGGTGAGCAGGGATGTAAAACCACGTGAAAAAGATCGAAGCCATCATCAAGCCGTTCAAGTTGGACGAAGTTAAAGAAGCCCTGCATGAAGTGGGTGTTTCCGGCATTACGGTTACCGAAGCCAAGGGATTTGGTCGGCAAAAGGGCCATACTGAACTGTATCGCGGTGCCGAATACGTCGTCGACTTTCTGCCCAAGGTGAAGCTGGAAGTGGTTGTTCCTGATTCGCTGGCCGATCGCACGGTGGAAGCCATCGCGGCTGCCGCGCAAACGGGTCGCATCGGTGACGGCAAGATTTTTGTTATCCCTGTCGAAAGCGCCGTGCGCATCCGCACCGGCGAGCGCGATAACGACGCTCTTTAATGCATACCCCCCTCTTATCCTGATCTAATCAGGGCAAGAGGGATCCCGGAACGGGCCAAGTTGCTCTCGGTCTGATCCCAAACCCTAAGACATCCACCCCTAGCCCCTCCTTTGGGCGGGAAGGGAAGCAAGAAGGACTTATAATGAGCAAGGCACACGATATCATCAAGCGGATCAAGGATGAGGAGATCGAATGGGTCGATCTGCGTTTCACTGACCCCAAGGGCAAGTGGCAGCACCTCACCATGGTCGCCGACCGGCTGACCGACAGCGAGCTTGAAGACGGCCTGATGTTTGACGGCTCCTCGATCGAGGGCTGGAAGGCGATCAACGAATCGGACATGATCCTCAAGCCCGATCTGGATGCCGTCTATCTTGATCCGTTCAGCGCCACGCCGATGCTGATTTTGGTTTGCGACATTGTTGAGCCGTCAACCGGCGAACTCTATGCCCGCGATCCGCGCTCTTGCGCCAAGCGCGCCGAAGCCTTTGTTAAGGCTTCGGGCGTGGGTGACACGGTTTACGTTGGCCCTGAAGCCGAGTTCTTCCTGTTCGACGACGTCAAGTTCTATGATGGCTATGACGGCAATGGCTTCAAGATCGATGACATCGAACTGCCGACCAATTCGAACCGCGATTATGAAGGTGGCAACCTGGCGCACCGTCCGCGCGCCAAGGGTGGGTACTTCCCCGTTGCGCCGATCGATTCCTGTGTCGACATCCGCGGTGAAATGGTTTCGACCATGATCGAAATGGGCCTGCCCTGCGACAAGCACCACCATGAAGTGGCCTCGGCGCAGCATGAACTCGGCCTGACCTTCGGCACGCTGGTACAGACGGCTGACCGTATGCAGGTTTACAAGTATGTCGTGCAGCAGGTCGCGCAGGCCTATGGCAAGACCGCAACGTTCATGCCCAAGCCGATCATGAAGGACAACGGTTCTGGCATGCACACCCACATCTCGATCTGGGACGGCAGCAAGCCGCTGTTCGCCGGTAACGGATATGCTGGTCTGTCGGACATGTGCCTGTACTTCATCGGTGGTGTTATCAAGCACGCCAAGGCACTTAACGCCTTCACCAACCCGACGACCAACAGCTACAAGCGTCTGGTGCCCGGCTATGAAGCCCCCGTGCTGCTCGCCTATTCGGCGCGTAACCGTTCGGCCTCATGCCGTATCCCTTATGGTGCAGGCGACAAAGCCAAGCGCGTGGAATTCCGTTTCCCCGACGCCATGGCCAACCCGTACCTGTGCTATGCCGCGCTGCTGATGGCCGGCCTTGATGGTATCCGTAACAAGATCCACCCGGGCGAAGCCATGGACAAGAACCTTTATGATCTGCCCCCGCGCGAATTGAAGAAGGTTCCGACCGTTTGCGCTTCGCTGCGCGAAGCACTGGATTCACTGGCCAAGGATCACGCCTTCCTGCTTGAAGGCGGCGTGTTCACCAAGGACCAAATCGAATCCTATCTCGAGCTCAAGTGGCCCGAAGTTCTGCGTTGGGAAACCACGCCGTCGGCTGTTGAATTCGATATGTATTACAGCTGGTAATTAGCTTTTCAGCGATCACCAAGGGGGCGTCCGGGAAACCGGGCGCCCTTTTTGTTAAGGCTGATTTATCTTTAGGCCTGCACATCATCCCGGTGCAAACGCACCGCAGCATCAATATAGTGATCGTGTTCAGCATCGCTGAACCGCAGCCAGCCCTCTCGTGTCAGGCGTTCTAGCGGGCGATAACGCACTTTATATTGCATCCGTGCGGAACCTTCGACCCAATAGCCCAGATAGACATAGGCCAGCCCGGCTTCCGCGGCACGGCGCAGGTGATCAAGGATGATGAAATTGCCCAATCCAGCCCGACTGGGATGATGCGGATCATAGAAACTATAAACCATCGACAGGCCATCCCCCTGCCGATCTGTAAGGCATGCACCGATCAAGCGGCCAGGACGAAAGCCATCGGGTGATGGGTCCCGATATTCAACGACTGTGGTGGTGACGGGAGAATGCTCCACCATATCAGCGAAATCGCTCTCATCCATCGCCACCATACCACCACTGGGGTGCCGCACCGCCAAATAGGTTGAGAGCAGCTCATACTGCTCATGGGTTGACCAAGGGCGACATTCGGTCACCACGATATCCGCATTGGCCTTCAGCGTGCGGCGCTGGGTGGCGGATGGCTGAAATTCTTGGGCCAGTACCCGCACCGATACACAGGATGCGCAATCTATGCAGGATGGGCGATAGGCAATGTTCTGGCTGCGACGAAAGCCAATGCGTCCCAAGGCATCATGCAGCGCATCGGCGTGTTCCCCCTTAAGCTCGGTAAACACCTTGCGTTCGCTTTTGCCCGGCAAATAGGGGCAAGGTGCGGGACTGGTTACAAAGAAGCGGGGGAAGCGAACCGGCGCTGTCACGAATTTGCGCTCCTTCTTCCATGCCCCGCGCCCATGCGCGGCTTTAGCCCATCACACGCAACACTTGCGCTTAGTTCAGCTCTACCTGACTCACTTCAAACCCAGCAACCCGCAGCGCGGCTACCAGCGATTCGAGCTGTTCTTTGTCCCGCGCTTCGCATTCGATATCGGTCACCAAACCCTTGGCGGGCAAGCTGGTGAAGATCCGCTGGTGCCACACTTCGATGATATTGACGTTATGTTCGTGAAAGATCTTGGCAACCTTATAGAGCGAACCCGGGCGGTCCTGCATCGACAGGCGCAACCGGGCCAAACGGCCGGAGCGGGCCAGATCACGCAGCAGCACATTAGCCAGCAGACGGGTGTCGATATTGCCACCGCACAAGACAATACCAACCTTGCGCCCGGCAAAAATCTCTGGATTCGCGAGCACAGCGGCAAGGCCAGCCGCACCGGCGCCTTCGACCACAGTCTTTTCAATCTGCACCAGCAAGGCAAGCGCGCCTTCCATCGCGGCTTCGCTGACCAGTACAAAATCATCCAGCAGCCCATCGAGCACGCGTGAGGTAAACTTGCCGGGTTCAAACACCGCGATGCCTTCAGCCAAGGTATCGCCGCCGCAGGGCAAATTGGTGCCTTTCAGCAGATTGTACATCGAGGGAAACAATTCTGCCTCAACCCCAACCAGGCCAATGCCTGGCTTAATTCCGCGCGCTGCCGTGCCCATGCCAGAGGCCAGACCACCGCCGCCAATCGGGATTGCCAGCATATCCAACTCTGGCACGTCTTCGAGCATTTCCAGCGCCACCGTGCCCTGTCCGGCAGCCACGGCGGGATCA
>JBEGLE010000257.1:0-3698 GCA_041183725.1 Pseudomonadota bacterium
ATCACGGGCTTGCTATCGGGCATGTTTGGCGTGGGTGGCGGCTTTCTCACCACGCCTTTACTGATCTTTTACGGCGTGCCGCCCACGGTCGCGGCGGCTTCGGCGGCCAGTCAGGTTACCGGCGCCAGTGTTTCCGGCGTTTTGGCGCACGGACGGCGCGGCGGGGTGGATTATCAGATGGGCGGTGTCATGGTCGCCGGTGGCATTATTGGCACCGGGATAGGCGCGCTGCTGTTCAAGCTCTTCACCGCGCTGGGCCAGATCGATACGCTGATTAATGTGCTGTATGTGGTGTTGCTGGGCGGGATTGGCGGCTTCATGGCCCGCGATGCCTGGCGCGCGATCCAAGCGCAGCGAAGCGGTGTACCGCTACCCGCCCAAAAGCGCCGCCACCATCCTTTGGTCGCCAATTTGCCGCTGCGTTGGCGCTTCTATCGCTCTGGCCTCTATATCTCGCCGCTCGCGCCGCTGTTTTTGGGGGTGCTGACCGGTATCTTGACTATGCTGATGGGGATCGGCGGCGGCTTTGTGCTGGTGCCAGCCATGCTCTATATTCTTGGTATAAGCGCCAATGTGGTGGTGGGGACATCCCTGTTCCAAATCCTGTTCACCACGATCGCCACCACTCTGATGCACGCCATGACCACCCACGCGGTGGATATTGTTCTGGCCTCGTTGCTGTTGCTGGGATCGGTAACCGGGGCGCAATTTGGCGCGCGTTTGGCGATGCAAGTGCCGGCAGAACGCCTGCGTATGATCTTGGCAATATTGGTGCTGATCATCGCGGCGCGCATGGCGCTGGGGCTAACCTGGCGGCCAGAGGCACTGTTCATCGTGGCTCCGCTATGAAGCATAAGCGCCTATTGGCCTTGCTCTTCCCGATCCTGCTGGGGGCGGCAAGCGATCCTATTCTGGTTCCCGAAGTCAGCCAGCACGAAGTGCAGGTCCGCCAAGGCTTCACCGGCACTGAACTGTTGCTTTATGGCGCGATTTTGGATCCGCAGGGGCTTCGGGCCGCGCGCGATTATGATATTGTGGTCGTGCTGAAAGGGCCTACCCGATCGGTTGTGGTGCGCGAGAAAAAGCGGCTGGCCGGGATCTGGGTGAATGGCGATAGCAGCGATTTCCGCTCAGCGCCGGGCTACTATGCGGTTGCCGCATCGCGGCCGATCAAAGATATTGTCGATGCCCGCACGGCAGCGATTTATGAAATGGGCCTGCCGTTCCTGCAATTGTCACCCATCGGGGCGATTGATCCGGCCAAGCAGGATCACTTTGCCTCTGGCTTGGTCTCGATCATGGCCAAAGATGGGCTTTACCAGCAAGACGATCATGGGGTCGTGGTAAAGGGGCAGGTGCTCTATCAAGCGCATATACGCTTGCCCTCTAACGTGCCGGTGGGGACCTATACGGCCGAAACCTTGGCCGTGCGTCAGGGCCGAGTCGTGGCTTCGGCACTGGCCCATGTTGAAGTGAAAAAGCGTGGTTTTGAAGGGGTGATTGCCGATTTCGCCGCGCGCTATGGCTTGATTTATGGTCTGCTGGCGGTGCTGGTATCTGTGGGAATGGGCTTCGGTGCCGGTAGCCTGTTCCGCCGACTATAACACGTCTTACGAATAGGCGAGGTGGCGTTTATGACGCCAATTACCACGGGTATAAAGCGTCCAGGTCATCATCACCGAAATGAGCGATGCTACTGGAAACGATCCCCACAGTGCATTCGATCCCAGATAGGAATAGGTGGCAAAGTAAAAACCCAATCGCACAGGATAAAAGGCTATTACTTGAAAGATCAGTGGCCAGATCACAACGCCATAGGATCGCATTGTACCGCCCATGATCATCGATACACCCATGATCAAGAAGCTCCAGGTCACCAAATACTGGATATGCTGGGCGATTGGCAGAGCCGGACTTTGTCCGCCAAGGAAGAGCGCTAGCAAGGGGTGCGAAAACAGCACCAAAAGTGCAGCAAGAACCCCGGTCATAGCCAAATTTGCAGTCATGCCCGCCTTTGTCACTTCGGCCACCCGATCATGGTTCCCCGCGCCAATGCTCTGGGCCACCATGGCGCTTACGCCACTGCTGATGGCAAAGGCGGGCATTTGGAGATAATTCCATAATTGCATCGAAGCGCCATAGGCGGCGGTGGAATCGATCCCTTCGCGATTGACCAAGCTGATCATCACCATCTGTGCCGATGCCACAATCAGCATTTGCAAGCCCATCGGCGCGCCTTTGGCCAAGATATACGTCATCTCGTCCAGGTCAGGTATCAGATAAAACAGATCGGCGCCGAGCAAGCGCAAGGGAGATTGGTTGCGGTACATAGAAAACAGGAGATAAATGACCCCGCCCATGCCTGCGATAAAGCTGGCGATGGCCGATCCGGCTATGCCTAAGGCTGGCACCGGGCCAAGGCCGCAGATCAGCAAGGGGTTCAGCATGATGTCAAGCACTACGGTGAGCACCATCGAAAACATCGGTGCTTTCGAATCTCCGGCGCCGCGAAGTCCCATACCCAGCATCATATTAGCCGTGCCAAATGGGATCGAGATGAAGATCACGCGCAAATAGGCATTGGCCAAGGGAAGACTGCCCAATGGCGTGTGCATCAGGCGCAGCAATTCCGGCGCATAAATCCAGCCCAGCATGCCAATTACAGCAGACATCATTACACAAAACCCCAAACCACAACCAAAAGTGCGGCGGGCTTCTGTCACTTTTCGGGCCCCGAAATGTTGCCCCACGCGCACTGTGGTGGCGGTGCCAAAGCCAAAGACCATGGCAAACATGAGGAACATAACAGTATTGGCATTGGTGGTCGCCGCCAGGGCATTTTCCCCCAGTAAACGGCCGACCCATATCGCATTGATTGAGCCGTTCAGCGTTTGGATCAGATTACCGATCAGCATTGGCACCGAAAAGGCAATTAGGGTTTTAAGAATCGGGCCTTTGGTCAGATCGCCATGGATGGGCTGTGACTTGGCAGATTCAGCAGTGAGAACATCAGCAGGAGGTACATCGGTCATGTCCCCCTCGTGTCGCCAAACAGGTGGATATGCAAGCGATCGGTCAGCCGCAGGCCATGGGTTGTCACCAGCGGTGTCAGCCATTTCAACCGCGCCGTGATCGTGGTGCTATCGGTGCCCTCTGGCATCAGGAACAGGCGGTCTGGGGCAATGCTATAACGATCGCGCAAGGCCAGTACCTCAGCCAGATCCGCTTCAGTGGCGATGACAAATTTGAAATAGGCGCGGCTGTCCGCCGCCCATGCGGCCAGACGATCCGGGATCAAGGCCAGTTCCGCCGGATTGCCCGAATGGGCCAGCTTGGGGCTGACATTGTATTGGTGGATCAGCTTATCCAGCGCTGCAGGCGGGGCCACGGTGCCGTTTGTCTCCACCTCACATTGCATGTTTGGCAGCAGGGCCAGCAAGCGGGCGAGGGCCGGGGCCTGCAACAAAGGCTCCCCGCCGGTGATTACCAGCCGGTTCTGCCCCAAGGCAGCAATCCGCGCGGCAACGTCGTCTTCGCTCAGGCTTAGCTGATTGGCGCTGCGATCAAAGGCCAGATCATCGCGGTGCGGGCGGTTATCGCCGGTAAAGCGCCACGTATAGGCGGTATCGCACCATGTGCAGGCGAGATTGCAGCGCGACAGCCGCACAAAGGCGCAGGGCCGCCCGGCCGAGGCCCCC
>JBEGLE010000258.1:0-4076 GCA_041183725.1 Pseudomonadota bacterium
GATGATCAGTCCGATCATGCTTGCCGCCAACCAGATCATTGCGACAGCGGCCCCCGGCGAAAAAAGCTGGGCCGCCTAGTGGCCGCTGTCGCAATGATCTGGGTGGCGGCCAGCATGATCGGACTGATCATCAACGGCATTGGCTGGGGCGGGATTGTTATCGCCCTGTTCGCCAGCGCCATGGCCTTCACCCTCTTTGCCCGTTACCCCAGATTTGAACTGCCCAGCCGCAGCAGCTTGGCCGCCAGTGATACCAAGGCGCTGGTGGGCCGGACCGAGCTATGGCTGGAAAGCCAGCGCCGCACCCTGCCGCCGCCAGCCGTAAAGCTGGTCAACCATATTGGTCTGCAGTTGGATGCCTTGGGGCTGCAACTCAGCACGGTGGACCCTGCTCACCCTGCCATGGCCGATGTGCGCCAATTGGTCGGGGAACATCTGCCCGGCGTGGTCGATGGCTATCAAAAAATCCCCGAACACCTGCGCTATGAACCGCGCGGAGGCAGCAATCCCAACCAGCAATTCATGGAAGCCTTGGGGCTGATCAGCACCGAGATTGACAGTGCCACCCGCCAATTGGCCAGCGGCGCGATTGATGATCTGGCGATCAAGACCCGCTATCTCGATTACAAATATGGCGGCACGGTTGCGGATTGATTGAGGGGGGTAAACTCTAAACCCGCTTAAAGATCCCGCTCCAACTCCAGATAATCACGCGGGATACGCAAAGTAGCCGCCGCGATCCGGGTTTCCCGCAAGAACAAGACCAAGCCCCACATCAGCAGGCTGATCGACACCAAAAAGAACCCTGCCGCCACGCGCTCTAATGGAATGTTGGCCATTTCTTCTAAAAACAGTACCGCCACTGTCGTGCCAATCGACAGACCAGAGATCACCAGAATGCGAATAGCGCGGGTGATAAGGTGAATGCGCTGATCCATCGCCCGAATTTCCGCGACGATCATATCATGCTCTGCCCCGCTAGTGCCGCCATGTAGCGCCTGCAATTGCCGCGCGCGGTCAACCACCCGGCCAAGCCGGGTCGATAGCAGGTTCAAAATATTGCCTATCGCCACCAGCACAAAAACCGGGGCAAGCGCGAGCTGGATGGTGTGGGCAATCATAGCCTAAAGGCTAGCCCCACCGTGCCGCCAAGGGAAGGCGGAATAGCTATGTGGGCGGCGTTTAACGCCCGCCGCGCAATAAACTATCCACCACACTGGGATCGGCCAAGGTGCTGGTATCGCCCAGACTGCTGGTGTCACCCTCGGCGATCTTGCGCAGGATGCGGCGCATGATTTTGCCGCTGCGGGTTTTGGGCAGGGCTGGGGAAAAATGGATAACATCGGGCGTGGCGATGGGGCCAATTTCCTTGCGCACCCATTGCACCAGATCGGCGCGGGTGGCGGCGCTTTCGGCTTCGCCCGCGTTCAGCGTGACATAGGCATAGATGCCCTGCCCCTTGATGTCGTGCGGAAAACCAACAACCGCGGCCTCTGCCACCGCGTGATGGGCAACCAGGGCCGATTCCACTTCGGCGGTGCCCATGCGGTGGCCCGATACGTTGATCACATCGTCCACCCGGCCGGTGATCCAGTAATAGCCATCCGCATCGCGGCGGCAGCCATCGCCGGTAAAGTATTTGCCGGGATAGGTGCTGAAATAGGTTTGGAAAAAGCGATCATGGTCGCCCCATACGGTGCGCATCTGCCCCGGCCAGCTTTGGGTGATGCACAGGTTGCCATCGGTGGCCCCCTCCAGCACCGCGCCTTCGGCATCGACCAATTGCGGCACCACGCCAAACATGGGCAGCGATGCTGAACCGGGCTTCATCGCAATTGCGCCGGGCATGCCGGTTATCATCGCCGCGCCGGTTTCGGTCTGCCACCAGGTATCAACAATCGGGCAACGTTCATCGCCCACCACCCGCCAATACCATTCCCAAGCCTCTGGGTTAATCGGTTCCCCCACCGAACCCAGCAAGCGCAACGAGGATCGGCTGGTTTGCTTCACCCAATCATCGCCTTCGCGCATCAGGGCACGCAGGGCCGTGGGCGCGCCGTAGAAGATATTGACCTGATGGCGATCAACGATCTCCCAAAAACGCGCATGGGTGGGGTAATTGGGCACGCCTTCAAACATCATCACCGTCGCGCCATTGGTCAGCGGCCCATAGACGACATAGGAATGACCAGTGACCCAGCCGATATCAGCCGCGCACCAGTAAATGTCGCCGGGGCGGTAATCGAAGACATAGTGATGGGTCATCGCCGCCCATGTCAGATAGCCACCAGAGCTGTGCAGCACCCCCTTGGGTTTGCCGGTAGAGCCAGAGGTATAGAGGATAAACAGCGGGTCTTCCGCGCCCATTTCCTCAGCCACGCAATCTGCCGATACGGCTTCGCGCTGCACATCCCACCAGTGGTCGCGGCCCTCTGCCATGGCCACAGCGCTGCCAGTGTGGCGCACGACCAGCACGTTTTCCACCCAGTTGCATTCCGCCAGCGCGGCATCGACATTGGCTTTGAGCGGCACCAGCTTGCCCCCGCGCCAGCCACCATCGGCGGTGATAACCAGTTTGCTGTCGCAATCGCTGATGCGTCCGGCCAAGGCCTCTGGCGAAAAGCCGCCAAACACCACCGAATGGATCGCGCCAATGCGGGCGCAGGCCAGCATGGCCATCGCCGCTTCGGGGATCATCGGCATATAAATGGTTATCCGGTCCCCACGCGCGGCGCCCATGCCTTTCAGCACATTGGCCATGCGGCACACTTCGGCGTGCAGTTCGCGATAGGTCAGCTTGCGCTGCTGGCTGGGATCATCGCCTTCCCAGATGATCGCCACAGTATCGCCGTTTTGCGCCAAATGCCGATCAAGGCAATTGGCCGAGACATTCAGCGTGCCATCGGCAAACCACGCAATGCCGAAATCAGATTCGTTAAAAGAACACTGCGAAAGCTGGGTCCACGGCTTGATCCAATCGATCCGCGCCGATTCCTCGCGCCAAAACGCTTCTGGTTCAGCGATCGAACGCTGATATTTCTCGGCATAACCGGCCGCATCAACATAGGCTTTGGCGGCCCATTCGGCTGGAACGGGATGATTGGTGGCCACGGTCAGGGTTCTCCTCTGCCACAACCTTTAGCGGGTGATCGGCATCCGGAGCAAGTAAGGCAGAGCCGTCTATACCGGCTGGGTGATCAAGGCTTGCGCGCCGGGGGCCAGAACAAGATCAGCAAGGTTCAAGACCAAACCGCATTCGCCCACAGCCACAGCCTCCCCTGACACAATCACACCGGTACTGCGCGGGATCACCAGAGCGGCCGCTTGGCCATAGCGTGCTGCAAGCGCAGGGCTGATCGCCCCGTCCAACCGATCCAGCCGAAACAGCGGGCCATCGACCAAAGTCTGTTCACCGCGCTCTGCTAGCACAGAATGGCATGCAGCGGGATAGGGCGCAGCCAGCGCCACAGCCAAGCCTTCATCCAGATGCAGGGGGCGCGGGCGGCCATAGTCATAAAGCCGATAGGTCACATCGCTGTTCTGTTGCACTTCGATCAGGCTAATCCCCGCGCCGATGGCGTGAACCGTTCCGGCCGGAATATAAAAGAAGTCGCCAGCCTTAACCGGGTGCCATGCCAGCCTATCGGCAAGGCTGCCATCGAGCGCTGCACTGCGGATCTGATCGCCATGCAAAGCGCTTGTAAAACCGATACCCAGCTTGGCATCCGGCTCTGCGGCGATCACCAGCCAGCATTCTTCTTTGCCTTGCCCCGGAAACTGGGCATCAGAAGGGTGAACCTGAACCGAAAGCGCTTCACTGGTGAAGATATATTTTACCAACAACTGATCAAGCGCGGCGGGCGGTTCAAACCACACCTCGCCAATCGCTTCGCCCGCTGGGGCAACGAATGGCGCAGGCAAATGGTTTCGCCCCCAAGGCTTGGCAACACTGCGGATAGGCAGCTTCACGCTCATTGATTGGCAGCACCTGTCAGCTTGCCGACCAATTGTGTTCCCGCCGCGCTGGTGACCAGCACGTCATCGCCATCCACCACCACGATTACATCGTTCAGGCC
>JBEGLE010000259.1:0-13880 GCA_041183725.1 Pseudomonadota bacterium
TGGAATCGAATGGCAAGCAGGTGACGCTGGAGGGACAACCGGTTTCGGGGCCAACTGCGCCGATTACTTGGGGGGGCGTGGGTACCGATGCCCAGCACGCCGTATTTCAATTGCTGCATCAAGGCACGGTGCTGACGCCGATAGACTTTATTGCGGCGATCCAACCGGGCGATGCTTTGGATCCCGCCCATCACCGTATACTGCTGTCAAATTGCTTTGCCCAAGGAGCGGCGCTGATGGCGGGGAAGGCCAGTGCCGATCCGGCGCGCGTCTATCCGGGTGACCGTCCATCAGCCACGATCCTGTGCGATGAATTGAACGCAGCCACATTGGGTGCGCTGATTGCGTTTCATGAACACCGCACCTTTGCCAATGGTGTGTTCTGCCAGATCAATCCCTTTGATCAGTTTGGCGTCGAATTGGGCAAAGAGATCGCCCAACAGATTGAGACAGGCAGCGCACGTTTTGATCCCAGCACCGAAGCCTTGCTAGCTGCTGCCGGAATTGGATCACAGTAATCGGCGAAAGCTGTTGGCAAGCCTGAGTATTCGCTTCCATAGCACATTATAACAAAGGATTGCGTGATGGCTGATAGCTTTGACTTTGACCTGTTCGTTATTGGTGCCGGTTCGGGCGGAGTGCGGGCTAGCCGCATTGCCGCCTCGCATGGCGCGCGGGTGGCTGTGGCAGAAGAGCATAGGGTGGGTGGCACCTGTGTGATTCGCGGCTGCGTTCCCAAGAAGCTGTTGGTCTATGCCTCTCACTTTGCCGAAGAACTGCACGATGCCAGCCTTTATGGCTGGAGTGTTGGTGGGGCGTCATTTGATTGGGCCAAGCTTCGCGACACCGTTCTGGGTGACGTCGATCGGCTTGAAAAGGCCTACACCAACACGCTGGATAGCAATAAGGTTACGCATTTTGCAGAACGGGCAACCATTGCCGGGCCGCAACTGGTTCGTCTTGCCAGTGGACGCGAGATCAGCGCCAAGGTGATTTTGGTTGCGGTTGGTGCTTGGCCGGTCATGCCAGACATTATTGGCGCTGAACATTGCATTACCTCTAACGAAGTGTTCCACCTTGAAACGTTCCCCAAGCGCGTTGTAATTCAGGGGGCTGGCTATATCGCGATGGAATTTGCCGGCATCTTCAATGCTCTGGGCGCGGACGTGACCGTGGTTAACCGGTCTGATCAGATCCTTCGCAGCTATGATCATAGCCTGCGTGAGCGCCTGATGCAGATAACCCAGGCACGCGGGATTTCCTATCGCTTGGGTAGTCCGATCGAAAGGGTGGAAAAGCAGCCTGATGGCAGTCTGCTGGTTTTCACCGCTGGCCACGATCCGCTTCCTGCCGATGCCGTGCTTATCGCCACCGGGCGCACGCCCAAAACGTCTGGTTTGGGGTTGGAGAATGCTGATATTGCCCTGGGGGCAAAGAATGAAATTCCGGTTGATGAAGGCAATCGCACATCGTGCCCCAGCATCTATGCTGTGGGAGATGTGACCGATCGGGTGCAGTTGACCCCGGTTGCCATCCGTGAAGGCCATGCCTTTGCGGATACGGTGTTTGGCGGCAATCCGCGCATGGTGGATTACAGCTTGATCCCCAGTGCTGTATTTTCTCAGCCGCCACTGGCCGGGGTGGGCTTAACCGAGGATGAGGCGCGGGCAACATATAATGAGGTGAAGATATACACTTCAGACTTCCGTCCGATGAAGAACCTGTTTGCCGCTTTGCATGAGCGCGGGCTGTATAAGATGATTGTTGATCCCCAGACGGATCGCATTTTGGGCCTGCATATGATTGGGCCTGATGCGCCAGAAATTCTGCAGGCTGCTGCCATTGCGGTGAAGGCTGGCCTGACAAAAACAGACTTTGACGCAACCATGGCGCTCCACCCTTCGATGGCTGAGGAACTGGTGCTCATGCGTTAGGCCGTGCTGGCGGCTATAGCCAAAATCCCTTAATCGATCGCTTAAATCCTGTTGACGTAGGCCTTGCAAAGTGTCTTAGCAGCTAGACGATTCCGCAAGCGCGAAGGGACCTTACTGGGCATGTCCGCCAATATCGCCGAAATGGAAAGCCGCCGTAACGCCGCCATGCTTGGTGGTGGGCAAAAGCGCATTGATGCGCAGCATGCCAAAGGTAAGCTTACCGCACGAGAGCGTCTGGAAATTCTACTCGACGAAGATAGCTTCGAAGAGACTGACATGTATGTCGAACACAACTGTGTCGACTTTGGCATGCCAGATAATGTCATCCCCGGGGATGGCGTGGTTACGGGGTCTGGCACGATCAACGGCCGCTTGGTCTATGTCTTCGCGCAGGATTTCACCGTTTTTGGCGGCGCTGTTTCTGAGCGGCATGCCATGAAGATCTGTAAGATTATGGACAACGCCATGAAAGTCGGGGCGCCGGTGATCGGGCTTAACGATTCTGGCGGCGCGCGTATTCAGGAAGGCGTTGCATCGCTGGGCGGCTATGCCGAGATTTTCCAGCGTAACGTCAGTGCATCAGGTGTGGTGCCTCAGCTTTCTTTGATTATGGGGCCTTGCGCAGGTGGCGCGGTTTATTCACCGGCCATCACGGATTTCATCTTCATGGTGAAAGACAGCTCTTATATGTTTGTCACCGGGCCTGACGTGGTCAAGACCGTGACCAACGAGATCGTGACGCAAGAAGAGCTGGGCGGGGCGATAACCCATACGACCAAGACTTCGGTTGCTGACCTGGCGCTAGAAAACGATATTGAAGCCTTGCTAGCAGCACGGGAATTCTTTGATTTCCTGCCAAGCTCAAACAAGGATGATGTGCCAGAGCGTCCGAACGCGGATCCATGGGATCGTGCGGAAGCCAGCCTTGATAGTTTGATTCCGGCATCAGCCGCGCAGCCCTATGACATGCATGAAGTGATCCGTAAGACGCTTGATGAAGGCGATTTCTTCGAGATCCAACCCGGCCACGCCGGTAATATCATTTGCGGTTTTGGCCGCATTGAAGGGCGCAGTGTTGGTGTTGTTGCCAACCAGCCGATGGTTCTGGCCGGTGTGCTGGACATCAACAGTTCGAAGAAGGCCGCCCGCTTCGTTCGCTTTTGCGATGCTTTCAATATACCGATCATCACCTTTGTGGATGTTCCCGGTTTCCTGCCCGGTACGGCGCAAGAGCATAATGGCATTATTAAGCATGGTGCCAAGCTGCTGTTTGCCTATGCCGAAGCCACGGTGCCAAAGATCACGGTTATTACGCGCAAGGCCTATGGCGGTGCCTATGACGTTATGGCGTCTAAGCACCTGCGCGGTGATCTGAACTACGCTTGGCCTACGGCTGAAATCGCAGTGATGGGGGCCAAGGGCGCTGTGGAGATCATCTTCCGCGGGCTAGATGCCGCTGGTATCGCTGAAAAAACCAAAGAATATGAAGACCGATTTGCCAATCCCTTTGTGGCGGCCAGCAAGGGCTTCATTGACGAGGTTATCCATCCGCACTCCACCCGCCGCCGGATCGCGCTGGGCCTGCGCAAATTGCGTAACAAGGCGCTCGAAAATCCTTGGAAAAAGCACGATAATATACCGCTTTAAGCCCTTTTTATAAGGATACGGCAGATGGAAGACATCTATATCGTCAGCGGCGCACGCACCGCGATTGGTAGCTTCGGCGGCGGATTAGCATCGTTACGTCCGGCCGAAACCGGGGCAATCGTCATTAAGGAAGCCATCGCTCGCGCTGGCATTTCTGCGGACAAAGTGCAGAATGTGGTGGTCGGTACGGTAGTGCCGACGCAGCCTAAAGATGCCTATGTCTCACGGGTTGCGGCGGTCAATGCTGGGGTGCCGATTGCTGCTCCGGCCATGAATGTTAACCGGCTGTGCGGTTCTGGCTTGCAGGCCATTGTCTCGGTCGCTCAAGGTATTGCCTTGGGGGAATTTGATATTGGCGTAGGCGGTGGTGCGGAATCGATGTCCAATGCCCCGCACATGACCAACGCGGCGCGTAATGGCGTGAAGATGGGTAATGTGGTGTTTGAAGATGCGATGCTTGGCGCGCTGCATGACCCGTTTGAAAATATTCACATGGGTGTCACGGCTGAAAATGTGGCGGAGCGTTGCGGGATTACGCGGGAACAGCAGGATGCCTTGGCCGTTGAAAGCCACCGCCGGGCGGCCGCCGCTTCGCACGCAGGATATTTCAAGGAACAAATCGTTCCCGTTGAGATCAAGACCCGCAAAGGCTTGACGGTTTTTGATACGGACGAGCATTTTCGTACAGATGTGACGCTGGAATCGCTGGCAAGTCTGAAGGCTGTATTCCTGAAAGATGGCACGGTTACTGCCGGAAATGCCTCGGGTATCAATGATGGTGCCGGCGCGGTGGTTCTGGCCAGTGGTAAGGCGGTAGCCGAACACGGGTTGAAGCCTATGGCCAAGATTTTGGCTTGGGGCCACGCTGGGGTTGAGCCGAGCCTGATGGGGCTTGGGCCCGTGAACGCAGTGCCCGTTGCGCTGCAGAGGGCCGGGCTGACCCTGGATCAGATTGATGTGATTGAAGCGAATGAAGCCTTTGCTGCTCAGGCATGTGGTGTGGCCAAAGAGCTGGGTTTGGATCCGGCGAAGACCAATCCCAATGGTTCAGGCATTTCTCTTGGCCATCCGATTGGTGCAACCGGTGCTATTCTGACGGTCAAAACGATCTATGAACTGGCTCGCATTGGTGGCCGTTATGGTTTGATTACCATGTGCATCGGTGGTGGTCAGGGTATTGCTATGGTTGTGGAGCGGGTGTGATGAAACTTGGTCGTCTGAACCATATAGGCGTGGCCGTGCCCGATCTGGATGCCGCCATTTTGCATTATCGCGATGTCATGGGGGCAAGCGATATTACGGCGCCTTTCGTTCTTGAAAGCCAGCAAGTACGCGTGTGCTTTGTAAACACGCCCGGCGAAAATGGCACGGCAGGCACCCAGATTGAATTGTTGCAGCCGACTGTAGCAGACTCCGCAGTGGGCAAATGGCTTGATAAGAACCCCTTGGGTGGCCAGCATCATATTTGCTACGAAGTTCCAGACATCCACGCTGCCAAGGTTTGGTTTGAAGGGCTTGGCAAGCGGGTGCTGGGTGAGCCGCGGATTGGTGCGCATGGCACTTTGATTTTCTTTGTTCACCCCAAAGATATGGGCGGCCAGCTTACCGAAATTATGGAAACGCCCAAGGGTGGACACCATTGATGGCTGATTACCAAAACATATCAGTGCTTTCGCAAGGTGCTGTGACCACACTGGTCATAGCGCGGCCTGAAAAACTGAATGCTATTACCCCATCAGTTTTTGCAGAATTGACTTCGGCAATTGCCGAGGCGCTTGCTACTGGTACCAAGGCTTTCGTGCTTTCGGGGGAGGGGCGTTTTTTCTCTTCTGGCGCAGATATTCAGCCCGATGGGCAGGGTTATAATGGGCTGCCAGAGGATCTTGGTCCCTTGGTAGATGCCTATTACAACTCCTTTACAAGGCTAATAGCATCGCTGCCTGTGCCGGTAGTAACCGCATTGAATGGTCCCGCTGCTGGGGCAGGGGTTAGTATAGCGCTGTCTGGTGATATTGTTGTGGCTGGGCAAAGCAGTTATTTGCTTTTGGCTTTCGTCAACATCGGCTTGGTTCCCGATGCCGGGGCGACCTGGCTGGTCGCTCGCAGCCTTGGTCGGGCGCGCACTTTAGAGTTATGCTTGTTGGGGGAGCGGTTGAGTGCAGAAGATGCCAAAGCCGCCGGGCTAATCACCAAGGTTGTTGACGATGCCGAAGTTCTGGCTGAAGCGCAAAAGATTGCGGCCAAACTGGCTTCAGGTCCGACACTTGCGGTCGGTGCGATCCGCAAACAAGTGGCCTATGCCCTCGATCACGATATGAACGCCGTTTTGGATCATGAGCGCGACAACCAGCAACTATTGGGCCGCTCGGAAGACTTCGCCGAAGCTATCGCGGCCTTTGGTGAGAAGCGTAAGCCGGTTTTTCGGGGCGCGTAAGAAATTATCTCGGGCCGCAGTTTGGCTTGGACGGTTAAGGGTTTTATGATGGCAAAGATCGAAGATTGGCAAACCGCTGCGGCAAAAGAAGTGAAGGGCAAAGACCTGACTTGGCAAACGCCGGAGGGTATTGCTGTCAAGCCGCTTTACACCGCAGATGATGTCCAAACCGATCCGGGCCTGCCGGGTTTTGCCCCATTCACGCGCGGTGTGCGCGCCAGCATGTATGCCGGCCGCCCTTGGACGATCCGTCAATATGCCGGTTTTTCAACAGCAGAAGAATCGAACGCCTTTTATCGTCGCAATCTGGCTGCTGGGCAAAAGGGCCTGTCGGTTGCTTTCGACCTGGCGACCCACCGGGGCTATGATTCCGATCACCCCCGTGTGGTGGGCGATGTGGGCAAGGCCGGCGTGGCGATCGACTCTGTTGAAGACATGAAGATCCTGTTCGACGGCATTCCGCTCGACAAGATGTCAGTCTCGATGACCATGAACGGCGCGGTTATCCCGATCCTTGCGTTCTTTATCGTTGCCGGTGAAGAGCAGGGCGTGCCGACCGAGCAGTTGGACGGAACCATTCAGAATGACATTCTGAAAGAGTTCATGGTCCGCAATACCTATATCTATCCGCCTGAACCTTCGATGCGGATTATTTCAGACATCTTCGGATATACATCCGCCAAGATGCCGAAATTCAATAGTATTTCTATTTCCGGTTACCACATGCAGGAAGCTGGCGCGACCCAAGTACAGGAACTGGCCTTCACCATCGCGGATGGCATGGAATATGTGAAATACGGGGTCGCCTCTGGCCTTGATATCGACAAGTTCGCCGGCCGCCTGAGCTTCTTCTTCGCTATCGGCATGAACTTCTTCATGGAAGTTGCCAAACTGCGTGCTGCGCGGACACTGTGGCACCGGGCGATGACCAAGCTGGGCGCACAGGAAGAACGCTCCAAGATGCTGCGCACGCACTGCCAGACTTCTGGCGTTTCGCTGACCGAGCAAGATCCCTATAACAACGTGATCCGCACGACGATTGAAGCCATGGCGGCGATGCTGGGCGGCACCCAGTCGCTCCACACCAATGCTTTGGACGAAGCGATCGCCTTGCCGACGGACTTCTCAGCTCGCATCGCGCGCAATACCCAGATTGTCATTCAGGAAGAGACGGGCATGTGCAATGTCGTCGATCCGCTGGGTGGGTCATATTACATCGAAAGTCTGACCAACGAATTGGTTGATAAGGCTTGGGAAATCATCGAGCGCGTCGAAAGCGAAGGCGGCATGGCTAAGGCTGTTGCAGCTGGATGGCCCAAGTCGATGATCGAAGAAGCCGCGGCTGCTCGTCAGGCACGGGTTGATAAGGCTGAAGACGTAATTGTTGGCGTAAACAAGTATCGCCTGGCCGAGGAAGACCAGCTCGAAACCTTGGAAGTCGATAACGTTGCGGTGCGCGAAGGGCAGATTGCCCGTCTCAAGCAGACCCGCGCCAACCGTGATGAGGCGAAGTGCCGTGCCGCTCTGGCGGCTATTACGGAAGGCGCCAAGGGTAATGGCAATCTGCTGGCCCTCGCGGTTGATGCGGCGCGCGAACGGGCCACCTTAGGCGAAATCTCGGACGCTATGGAAGCCGTGTTCGGCCGTTATGGCACGCAGCCGGTGCCAGTTAAGGGCGTTTATGGCAGCGCCTATGCTGATGATGGCCGCTATCAACAGGTCGTCGAAGGGGTTGAAGCGGTTACGCGCCGCCTGGGCCGCACGCCACGCCTGCTGGTTGCCAAGATGGGACAGGATGGCCACGATCGCGGTGCCAATGTCATTGCCTCGGCCTTTGCTGACATGGGCTTTGATGTGACTAGCGGGCCGCTGTTCCAGACCCCAGAAGAAGCCTGTGCCTTGGCGCTGGCAAATGAGGTAGATGCTGTTGGGGCCAGTTCATTGGCTGCCGGGCATAAGACGCTGATACCTGAACTGATCCATCGTTTGAAAGACGCTGGGCGCGGGGATATCAAAGTTGTAGCAGGCGGTGTAATTCCGCCGCAGGATTATGATTTCCTGCGCGAGGCTGGGGTTCAAGGCATTTATGGTCCGGGCACCAATGTGGTCGAGGCTGCCGCCGATATGCTGCGCTTGCTTGGGCACAATATGCCGCCGCTTGGTGAGACCGCCTGATTATGGCAAAGTCTGTCCCTTCACCAGTTCGCACCGATTGGACGCGCGATGAAATCGCTGCGCTGTTTGATCTGCCGTTTACCGAGCTGGTCTATCGCGCTGCGGAAGTTCATCGGGACAATCATGCGGCGAACGAGGTACAGCTCTCCACCCTGCTGTCGATCAAAACCGGTGGCTGTCAGGAAGATTGTGGTTATTGCTCGCAATCGGTGAAGGCTGACGCCGGGGTGAAAGCCACCAAACTTATGGGCGTGCAAGAAGTGTTGCAGCGCGCGGCGCAAGCGCGCGACAGTGGCTCTA
Organism: Pseudomonadota bacterium; assembly: GCA_041183725.1. Classification (GTDB taxonomy): domain Bacteria; phylum Pseudomonadota; class Alphaproteobacteria; order Sphingomonadales; family Sphingomonadaceae; genus Novosphingobium. Next base: position 8,491 of record JBEGLE010000259.1, read on the forward strand.
CTCGCTTCTGCATGGGGGCCGCCTGGCGCAATCCTAAGGACCGCGACATGCCTGCCATCATCGAGATGGTAAAGGGCGTGCGCTCCATGGGCTTGGAAACCTGCATGACGCTGGGCATGCTGGAGCCACAACAGGCGGATATGCTCGCCGAAGCGGGGCTGGATTATTACAACCACAACATAGACACCTCGCCAGAGCGTTATGGTGAGGTGATCACCACCCGCACGATGGATGATCGGCTGGATACCTTGTCCAACGTTCGCATGGCTGGGATCAATGTCTGTTCTGGCGGAATTGTAGGCATGGGCGAAACGCGTGCGGATCGTGTCGGCTTTGTTCACACACTGGCAACACTGCCAGATCACCCGCAATCGGTGCCGATCAATGCATTGGTGCCGGTCAAGGGCACGGTGCTGGGTGACATGCTGGCCGATACGCCGCTGGCGAAGATCGACGACGTCGAATTCGTCCGCACGGTCGCCGTGGCGCGTATCACCATGCCGAAGTCGATGGTCCGCCTGTCCGCCGGTCGCGAATCGATGTCCGAGATGACGCAGGCGATGTGTTTTCTCGCCGGAGCGAACTCGATCTTCACCGGTGACAAGCTGCTCACCGCGCCCAACGCTGGTGATGATAGCGATGCCGCCATGTTTGCCCGGCTTGGTTTGAAAGCTATGGCGATTACGCAGACACAGGCTGAAGTGGATGCCATGCGGATGCCGAAAGGCTGCGTAAAGCTTGAGGCGGCGGAATAGAAATAATGCCCAAGCCCATTCTGGCTGTGGCGGGAATGGTTTTGGTTTTGGAATGGTTTCGCTGACTTGATTGGGTTCAGTGAATAGGTTTGGAGTAACGCGGTTGTTCAAGAAGATCCTCATCGCCAATCGTGGCGAAATCGCTTGCCGGGTTATCAAGACGGCGCGCCGTATGGGTATCCAGACGGTGGCGGTTTATTCCGATGCCGATGCCCGCGCGCCCTTCGTGCAGATGGCTGACGAAGCTGTCCACATCGGCGCAGCCCCTGCCGCGCAGTCCTATTTGATCGCTGACAAGATCATCGCTGCCTGCAAGCAGACTGGCGCTGATGCGGTTCATCCAGGCTATGGTTTCCTCTCGGAACGCACATCATTCGCCGAGGCTTTGGCCGCTGAAGGCATTGAATTCATCGGACCACCGGTGAACGCCATTGCTGCCATGGGTGACAAGATTGAATCGAAAAAGCTGGCTAAGGCTGCGGGCGTAAATGTTGTCCCCGGCTTTGTAGGTGAAATCGAAGACACCGAACACGCAGTCCGTATCTCAAATGAGATCGGTTATCCGGTGATGATGAAGGCTTCGGCTGGTGGCGGCGGCAAGGGCATGCGACTTGCCTATAACGAAAAGGACGTTCGCGAAGGCTTTGAAGCCACCAAGCGCGAAGGTCTGAACTCGTTCGGTGATGATCGTGTTTTCATCGAAAAGTTTATCCTGAACCCACGCCACATCGAAATTCAAATCTTGGGCGATAAGCACGGCAATGTGCTTTACCTCAATGAGCGGGAATGCTCGATCCAGCGTCGCCACCAAAAGGTAGTGGAAGAAGCGCCTTCGCCCTTCGTTACCCCTAAGATGCGCAAGGCTATGGGTGAGCAGTGTGTCGCCCTGTCAAAGGCTGTTGGCTATTACAGTGCAGGTACGGTGGAACTGATCGTTTCAGGCGCCGATGAAACGGGCGAAAGCTTTTATTTTCTGGAAATGAACACCCGTCTGCAGGTTGAGCATCCGGTGACCGAATGCATCACCGGGGTTGATCTGGTTGAACAGATGATCCGTGTCGCTGCCGGTGAAAAACTGGCGATGACACAGGATGATGTGAAGATCGACGGCTGGGCAATTGAAAACCGCGTCTATGCCGAAGATCCCTATCGCGGCTTCTTGCCGTCCACGGGCCGTCTTGTGCGCTATCAGCCGCCAGTTGACGGCTGGGTGGACGATGGGTCTGCAAATGGTCGCCGCGGGATTGATGGCATTCGCGTGGATGACGGCGTCTATGAAGGCGGCGAAGTGTCCATGTTCTATGATCCGATGATCGCCAAGCTGATCACCTGGGGCGAAACCCGTGATGAAGCAGCGGATAAGCAGATTGCCGCTCTGGATGCTTTCGAAATCGAAGGGCTGGGACACAACATCGATTTCGTTTCAGCCATTATGCAGCACCCGCGGTTTCGCTCGGGCGAACTGACCACCGGTTTTATTGCCGAAGAATATCCTGATGGTTTTAGCGGCGCTGCGGCATCGCATGACCTAAAGGGCAAAATCGCTGCCGTGGCGGGCTTCATTGCTGCTGCGCGATCGGATCGGGCGCGTCAGGTTGATGGTCAATTGGCTGATGCCCTTGATCCGCCAGCCGAATGGGCGATCAAGATTGGCAATCACACTTTTGCCGTATCGCTGGCTGATGAAGATATCACCGTTGATGGGCAGGCTGTTGATCTGGCAATGGAATATACCCCCGGGGATCGCCTTGTAGAGGCAGATATCGATGGCGAAGTGTTTGGCATCAAGATTGAACCGACCCGCAATGGCTTAAAGATGACCACCCGTGGTGCAATTCATAAGGTTGCCATCCTGCCCGCGCGCGTTGCCAGTCTGACCAACCACATGATTGAAAAAATCCCGCCTGATCTATCCCGCTTCCTGATCTGCCCTATGCCGGGCTTGCTTGTCGCGCTTCATGTCAAGGAAGGCGATAGCGTTGAAGCCGGGCAACCGCTGGCCGTTGTCGAAGCCATGAAGATGGAAAACATCCTGCGCGCGGAAAAGAGCGCCGTAGTGAAGAAGGTGAACGCGGTTGCTGGCGAAAGCTTGGCAGTGGACGCGGTGATCCTTGAACTCGAATAGACCTATTAGCGCGATCACTGGGGCATAGCCGCATCAATGTGGCTCTGCTCTGGTGATTACGCCATGTTTTGCAGTCTATTAGCTGGAAAGTTCACCTTCAAGAAACGCAGCCACATCGGCCAAATCAACATCCTTGGCCAAGAAAGCTTGCCCAATACCGCGCAGCAAAACAAAAGGTAGAGTGCCTGCATCCATCTTTTTGTCATGCAGCATATGCGTAACAAGCGCCTTGCCATCACAGTTAAGCCCCAGATCACGCAGGCTGTGGGGCATGCCCAACTTGGCAACATGGTTGGCAATGCGTTCGGCATCATTCGCTTTTAGCAAGCCACGGCTGACGGAATAGCGTGCGGCCAGTATCATGCCCAAAGCCACCCCTTCGCCGTGGAGCAGGCGGTTTGAAAAGCCCGTTTGGGCTTCGAGAGCATGGCCAAAAGTATGGCCTAAATTCAGCAAGGCTCGCAAGCCGCTGGTTTCCCGTTCATCAGCTGCAACGATCCGTGCCTTAGCCTCAACGGATCGGGCAATCGCATATTCGCGGGCAGCTGGATCACCGGCAATCAGATCAGCCCCATGGGCTTCACACCAATCAAAAAAAGCGGCGTCACCCAGAATGCCGTATTTTATCACTTCGGCATAACCGGCACTGACATCACGCTTTGGCAGGGTATCCAAGGCTTCAGGGTCCGCAAGAACCAGTGATGGTTGATGAAAGGCACCGACAAGGTTCTTGCCGGCTGCGGTGTTAATCGCGGTTTTGCCCCCGACACTGGAATCGACCTGCGCCAGCAAAGTGGTAGGTATCTGAATGAAATTGCAGCCACGCTTCACAATAGATGCGGCAAAGCCAGTCAGATCGCCAATCACCCCGCCACCAAGGGCAATAATGTGATCGTTTCTTTCCACTTCTTCCGCCAGCAGCCAATCAACCGTAGCAGCCAGTTCGTTCCAACTTTTGCTGGGCTCACCCGGCGGCAGGATACGCCAGGCCACTTGTTTGCCTGCTTGGCTAAGCGAGGCTTCGATTTGGGCACCCCAAGCCGCGTGAACATTGGCATCGGTGATAATAGGCACGCGCCGCTTGCGCAGCCGTGCGCCGCATTCTGCTGCCACGCGCGATAGCAAACCCGGCGCGACGCGGACTTCATAGGGATGGCCGGCAATATCAACCGAGATCACAGCCATGCGTCTATTTCCTTAAGGATTTGAGAAACCGTGCGGGTATGGGGCACATTGCCACTCAGTACCCTGATAGGGGCTTGGGCATAGAAAGGATTCCGCTCTGCCATCAGCCGGGTGATAATCTCTTTCGGGTCACCTTGTCGCAGCAAAGGGCGATTGTCTTTGCGCGAAACCCGTTCCACCAAAACGGCAACATCGCAATCGATCCACACCGTTATGGCCTTATCCAAGGCCAATGAACGGGTGGCGGCATTGCTAAAAGCCCCACCGCCCGTTGCGATAACTTTGGGGCCATCATCGGTTTCATTGATCAAGCGCGCAATTACCCTGCGTTCACCATCACGGAACTCTTGTTCACCATGGCGTTCAAAAATTTCGCTGATTGTCTCCTGAGCCGCATTTTCGATGGCTTCATCAGCATCAACAAACGGCATATTGAGCGCCTGAGATAACTTGCGGCCCACAGTTGTTTTGCCAACGCCCATCATCCCGACCAGCACGATAGGCCGGTCAATTCGCGCAGCCAAAGCGGCTATTTCGCCGTTGGTAAGCTGATGTTCGTCGAGTTCCATTGCAGGCAAGCCTATAGATGCGATAAGCGGCTATGCAAACCAGTGGCTTTATCCTCTGGTTGCTATTGCGAGTTAGGGCACACGTGAGCAAGAAGCAGATTGTCGGGTTGGTGACGCTGATTATTCTGGTTGTCGCCTATGCCTGGGTCAAGGGAGGGCGCGAGCCGGTGCGCGAAATTACGCAAGATCTGCCCCTGCCGAGTACCGCCAAATGAGGCGTGCCTCTGCATTGATCGGCCTATCGCTGCTGCTGACATCGGCCTTGGCGATTGCTCAGAAAGGGCCAGAGTCCTTATTGCCCGCAGGCTTCGATCGCCCCGCAGTGCGTCCCGTGGCTAGGCCAGTTGAACCTGTGGCAGCAAAAGCCACAGCCCCTGCTTTGGCTGCGCCGGGGGCGTCAGCTTTGCCCGCTGGCACTGTTTCTCTGCCTGCGAATTTGCCAAGTCTTGAGAAAATACAGGCAATGTCGCCAGCTGAACTGGCCGAATTGCTGGGCAATAAGACTAAGATAGATATGCCCGCCGGTGCTGCTCGCGCCATGAAACGAATGGGCATACTGGATCAAAATGAGGGCGGCCTTTCATCCTGGTCTTTGGGCAAGCAGAACGCTTCTTTGGTGCGAGCGATCTTGGCAGGTAACAATGGCCAGCTGGTCTCGCGTTGGGGCCATATCCTGCTTCGTCGCAGTCTTGCCTCGCGGCTTGATGCGCCCCAGGGGATGGATCCGGCGGAATTTGTAGCTCTGCGGGCCTCGTT
>JBEGLE010000260.1:0-4838 GCA_041183725.1 Pseudomonadota bacterium
AAGCCTGGGCAGGTGAGAACATCACCGTCGGTTATCTGGAACAAGAGCCCCAGCTTGATACCAGCAAGACCGTGCTGGAAAACGTCAAGGACGGCGCCCGCGAAACGGCTGATCTGGTTGACCGGTTCAACGAAATTTCGATGATCATGGCCGATCCTCCAGAAGATGCGGATTTTGACGCGCTGATGGAAGAAATGGGCGATCTGCAAGGCAAGATCGATGCGGTTGATGGCTGGACGCTGGATAACCAGCTCGAAATCGCGATGGAAGCCCTGCGCTGCCCGCCGGGTGATTGGCCGGTTGATAGCCTCTCTGGCGGTGAAAAGCGCCGTATCGCCCTCACCCGCCTGCTGATCCAAAAGCCAGATATTCTGCTGCTTGACGAACCGACCAACCACCTTGATGCCGAAAGCGTCGAATGGCTGGAATCGCACCTCAAGGAATATCATGGTGCGGTGCTGATGATCACCCATGATCGTTACTTCCTGGATAACGTCGTCGGCTGGATCCTTGAACTCGATCGCGGCAAATACTTCCCCTATGAGGGCAATTATTCGACCTATCTGGAAAAGAAGGCCAAGCGCCTTGAACAGGAAGACCGCGAGGAATCGGGTCGTCAAAAGGCGATCAAAGACGAACTCGAATGGATCCGTCAGGGGCCAAAGGGCCGTCAGACCAAGTCTAAGGCGCGTATTTCCAAGTTTGAGCAATTGGTTGCCGCGCAGGAAAATCGCACGCCCGGCAAGGCGCAGATTGTTATTCAGGTGCCAGAACGGCTGGGCGGCAAGGTTATCGAGGTCAAGAATCTCTCGAAGGCCTATGGCGACAAGCTGTTGTTTGAAGACCTGTCGTTCATTCTGCCACCGGGCGGCATTGTCGGTGTGATCGGCCCGAACGGCGCCGGCAAATCGACGCTGTTCAAAATGCTCACCGGCAAGGAAACCCCCGATAGCGGCACGATTGAGATCGGTTCCACCGTTCACCTTGGCTTTGTTGATCAGAGCCGCGATCACCTCGACCCCAGCCACAATGTGTGGGAGGAAATCTCCGAGGGGCTCGACTATATGACGGTCAACAAGCACGAGATGTCGACCCGCGCCTATGTCGGGGCCTTCAATTTCAAGGGGCAAGACCAGCAGAAGAACGTCGGCAAGCTCTCGGGCGGTGAACGCAACCGCGTGCACATGGCCAAGATGCTGAAAACTGGCGGCAACGTTCTGCTGCTTGACGAACCAACCAACGATTTGGACGTTGAAACCCTTGCCGCGCTGGAAGAAGCGATCGAAAACTTCGCCGGTTGCGCCGTGGTTATCAGCCACGACCGTTTCTTCCTCGATCGTCTGGCCACCCACATCCTTGCTTTTGAAGGCAATAGCCATGTCGAATGGTTCGAAGGGAACTTCGAAGCCTATGAAGAAGACAAGCGCCGCCGCTTGGGCGATGCCGCTGACCGGCCAACCCGCTTGGCCTACAAGAAACTGACCCGCTGAACGCGAAACACGTAAGGTCCAGACAAAACGCATCGGGCGGCGGATCATTTCGCCGCCTGATTGTTTTTGGCCGCTGCTAACGAAGATGAACAAATGGCACGCCATGCCATTCATGTGTCTGACAGCCCTGATGCGTATTATCCGAATTTATCACGCCCAGACATCTGCGGCGCGGCAAAGGAGTGAGGCGACAATGATCATGAAGCCCATGATGAAATCAGGCGCATTGGCGGCACTGGCCATCGCCTTAGCCCTGCCAAGCTTGGCGCAAGCGCGCCCAGGTGAAGACTGGGAGCCCGATGGTGGTGGACGCCGCAGCACGGCCCGAATGGCTGATGCAGCACCGCCAGCAGATCGTCCCCCTGCAACGCCCTCACCCCGGCGCGAAGCCCCCGTCGGCGGCCAACCGCAAGCCGGAGGGCAAGCGCGCGAGAGGCCGCCTGTTGCCGCATCCAATAATGGCTTTCGCGCACCGCACGATCGCGCGCAAGCCAATGATGGCAGGCACGGTGACGATAGACCGGCGGCAAACTGGCGCGGAGAGCAGCACCGCGAGGATACGTGGCGTTCAGGCTATAACCGCCGAGGCGCGTGGGACCGCGATTGGCGGCGCAACAACCACAATGATTGGCGCGGCTGGCGGGACAATCATCGCGAGTTCTATCGCCTGAGCCGCTATTCCCCACCCTATCGCAGCTGGACATATCGTCGTTTGGGGGTTGGCTTTTTCCTCGACAGGCTATTTTTCAGCACCAGTTATTGGATCACCAATCCGCAGATGTATCGTCTGCCCGAAGCCTATGGCCCCTATCGTTGGGTGCGTTATTATGATGATGCCATGCTGGTGAACATCTATTCTGGCGAAGTCGAAGATGTGATTTACGACTTCTTTTGGTAATGCGTTCCGGTTGAGTGGACCGGCAAAGGGGGCTTTCGTCTAATCGGCGGAAGCCCTTTTGCCTTCCCCTTGTCGTTTGGGTCATTAGCCAGCTATGCCAAGCCTGCACGACCCAAGACAGGACCAGACCATGCGGTTAAAGACAGTTACTTTCCTGCTCACCGCCACGTTTCTGGCGACTGGCATGGCCACAACCGGCCAAGCCAAAGTTGCAAGCAAGGGCCCAAGCAGCAGCCTGTCAGCCGTGCAAACTGAAGATAGCAGACTGTCGGCCATCTTTGCCCAAGACGCCGAACGCGAGCAGATCTTAAATCCGCTGGAAGCAATTTTTCGCGGTGAACGGGCCGATCCGGCAATGATCGCCCGTTTGTTCACCCCCGAACTTGATCGCCGTCAGGCCGTTTCTGTTCAAAAGAGCTTGGCTGCGCTTGCTCGGATTAACCGCGGGAAATTAAGCCCTGAACGCCAAATTTCCTATGACGTTTTTAGCGGTGACAAGCGTCAGGAATTGGGCTTTCTGCAGCCGGATATGCTGGCGCTTACCGCCGTTAGGCCAATGAACCATTTTGGCGGCCTGCATGTGGAATTTCCCTCGATCATCGCGGCGGGTGGCACCCTGCCCTATACCAACCAAGCTGACTACGACGCGTCATTGGCCATCATCCGCACGATTCCAAAAGTGCTCGACAACGCCATCCTGCGTTTCCGCGAAGGTCAGGCCAGCGGCGTGGTGGAATCAAAGCTGACCGTTACCAACATGATCGGGCAAATTGATGCCCTGTTGGCGCAACCCCTTGATGATTCCCCATTTATCTCGCCCGTGAAAGCCTTCCCTGATGCGGTCCCGGCATCTGCCCGCCCGCAAATTACTGCGGCCTACCGCGCAGCCGTGGGTGATGCGGTCTACCCCGCTTACCGCCGCTTGCGCGCCTATTTGCATGATGAATATCTGCCCGTTGCCCGCGAACAGGTTGGCCTTTCCGCAATGAAAGGCGGCAGCGGCCTCTACCGCGAATTGGTGAAAGCGCATACCACGCTCGATCTCGCACCCGATACCATCCACGAGCTTGGTTTGCTTGAAGTGGCGCGCATCCAAATGCATATGGAAAGCGTAAAGAAGCAGTTGGGCTTTACCGGTACGCTGACCGAATTTTTCGACACTGTGCGCAGTGACCCGCGCTTTCACCCCAAGGCGGCAGATGATCTTTCGAATGGCTTTGCCCGCATTGCCGCCAGCGTGGATGCCCTGATCCCGCAGTACTTTGCCCAGGTACCCAAGACCAAGCTACAGATTGAACCCTATCCCGCTTACCGCGAGAAATATGAAGCCGGTGGCAGCTATAACCAAGGCTCATCTGATGGCGCACGGCCCGGCGTGTTCTTCTACAACGCCTATGATCTACCCAGCCGCTATGTATCTGGCATGGCGACACTTTATCTGCACGAAGGCATCCCTGGTCACCATTTTCAGATCAGCCTTGCGCAAGAAAATGAAAGCCTGCCAGATTTTCAGCGCTTTGGCGGCAACACCGCCTTTGTCGAAGGCTGGGCGCTCTATGCCGAAACGCTAGGCTACCCGATGGGGCTCTATGAAGACCCACTGCAACACTGGGGCACGCTGGATGACGAGATGCTGCGTGCCATGCGTCTGGTGGTTGATACCGGGCTCCACACCAAAGGTTGGAGCCGCGACCAAGCCATTGCCTATATGCTGGCCAACTCCGGCATGGGCCGCACCGATGCCACGGCTGAGGTTGAGCGCTACATAGCCATTCCGGGCCAAGCCCTGTCTTACAAGCTTGGCGCGCTGACCATCCAGCGGCTGCGTAAACAGGCCGAACAGGCATTGGGCCCCAAGTTCGACATCCGTGCCTTCCACGAACAGGTGCTTGGCAGTGGCGCCCTGCCCTTGCCCGTGCTGGAGGCAAAGATTAACCGCTGGATCGCCCAGTCACGGTAATTGTCTTGTGACTTACCCTTTGGCAAACCAGCGGCGCTGGAACCACAGGGCCAAGTTCACCAAGGCAATCAGCACGGGCACTTCCACCAGCGGCCCGATCACTGCGGCAAAGGCCACGGGTGAGGCCAAACCAAAGGCGGCAATGGCCACGGCAATTGCCAGTTCAAAATTGTTCGATGCCGCAGTGAAGGCCAGGGCTGCGGTGCGGGCATAGTCCGCGCCAATCGCCCGTCCAGCGGCAAAGGCCACAACACACATCACCACAAAAAACACCACCAAGGGCACGGCAATACGCAGGGCATCCATCGGCAGCGCCAAAATTTCCCCGCCTTTCAGGCTGAACATCGCAATGATGGTGAACAGAAGGGCAATCAGGGTCATCGGGCTGATCGCCGGCAGGAAACGACCTTCGTACCAATCGCTTCCGCGCGAAGCGATCAGGCTGCGACGCACGAGATAGCCGGCAAGGAATGGAACACCCAGATAGGTC
>JBEGLE010000261.1:0-10416 GCA_041183725.1 Pseudomonadota bacterium
GTATAGACCGGGGGGTGTTCCAGCAACCAGACCAGTTCCTGGGCCTCACCCGCGGCAATCGCGGTGTTGCGCGCGGCCATGAAATCCAGCGCGGTGCGATAGGGCACCAGCGCCTGATCACGCCGCCATTCGATGTCTATGGGAAGATCGCTAAACATTGCACATTGCGTGCCGCGCTTTGGCGTGGTTATCAAGGGGCAGACAGCAAAGACAGAGGTGCGACGATGAAATTCGACAGCAATCAGGCCTGGAATCAAGCTCTGGCATCGATCAGCGCCAACCGCGCTGTGCTCTGGCCCGTGGCGGGCGTGTTCTTTCTGTTGCCCGGATTGGTCTGGGTCTGGTTCTTCAGTGATATGCAGGCGACCATGATGGCCGAAATTGCCAAACCGGCCAATGCTGAACAGCCGTTTCATCTGCTTACCGGCAAATTCGTTATTTCCATCCTAGCGCTCGCGCTGATCCAAGCCATTGGGAACATGAGCCTGCTGGGCCTGTTCACCGACCGGACCCGGCCCACGGTTGGCGAAGCGATTGGCAATGCCGTGCGCTGTCTGCCCACCGTGATCGGGGCCAGCCTGCTGTTGGGTGTCGCCTATATTGTCCTGATTACCTTGGGCATTGGCATCATTGCCGGAATCCTCGCCGTGATCCATGTCAAGGTGGTGGCCGTCGTTCTGGGCTTAGCTCTGTTTGCAGGGCTGCTCTATGCGATCACGCGGCTATCGCTGCTCACCCCAGTGATTATCATTGAACGGGTCACCAACCCGCTTGCCGCGATCAAGCGGGCATGGGCGCTAACCCTTGGCAACGTAGGGCGCATACTGGCTTTCTATCTACTGCTGTTGATCGGCTATGTGATCATCGCCTTGGTCGTTCAATTGGGGCTGGGCGCTGTTCTGGGTGTCAGCATGATGGCTGGCAAAGGCATGGCGGCGCTGAGCGGGAACAATTTGATTGTGATGGGACTGGTATCGGGCCTGATCAGCTTGGTCGTTGCCGTGCTGGTCAATGCGATTTTGGCGGCGATCCACCGCCAGCTTACCACCCCCGCTTAAAGGTAACAGCGGCGCCCTGCGCAAAACTGCTATCACAAGATGTGATGCACGTTCTCTAGCGGCCGTCCCAAACACACGCCCTTCTCGGTTTCCACCAAGGGGCGCTCGATCAGCTTGGGCTCTGCCGCCATGGCGGCAAGCACTTCGGCATCGCTGGCGCTTGGAAGCCCGCGCTCTTCCGCATCGGTGCCGCTCAGCCGCAGGCCTTGGGCCGGGGTCATCCCCGCATCACGGTAAAGCTGCGCCAGCTTTTCCGCGCTGGGCGGATTTTTCAGGTACTCAACAACCGTCACCGTAACCCCTCGGGTTTCTTCAAGCAGGGCCAAGGCATTGCGCGATTTGCTGCACTTTGGGTTGTGCCAGATAGTTGCTTTCATGCTTCGTCCCTAAAATCTGGGTGATACTGTTCGGCCTAGTGCCGGGCCTCGGCAATCGCTTTGGCCAATTTTTCTTGTCCCACTGCGCCAGACAGCAACGCATCGCCAACAATCCAGCTGGGGGTGCCATTAAAGCCTAGCTGGCGGGCAAATTCCAGATTGCGCGCCAGTTCCGCCTCGATGCCGGGGCTGACAATTACCTGCTGCGCCCGCGCCAGATCAAGACCAGCGGCCTGTGCCGCGGCGGCGATGGTTAGCTTGTCAGGACGACCCGCGGCAAACATCGCCTTATGAAATGCGGGATACTTGCCCTGCTCTGCCGCGGCCAAGCCCATGCGCGCAGCATCGGCGCTTTCGGGCGAGAGGATCGGCAACTGGCGAACCACCACCCTCAGATCCGGATTGGCGGCAATCAGGGCTTCCACATCGGCGACCGAATGGCGGCAATAGGTGCAGGCGAAATCGGTAAATTCCACCAAGGTGACCTTACCCGCCGGATTACCCAGCACTTCACCCGGCCACGGCTTTTCCACCGCAGCGCGCAGGCCCGACAATTGCTTGGCATTTTCCTTTTTCTGCAAAGCCTCCATGGCTTCAGGCAGAACTTCAGGGTGCTCGAGCAAATACGCGTGAACCACCGCACCGATCCGATCCTGCTCGGCCGCACCGCCATAGCGTGATTGCCACCAGCCTCCGGCAATTGCCCCCAAACCAGCAAAAGCAAAGGCAAGGGCCAGGGTAAAAGCAAGGCGGCGGGGGGATGCTGGGTTGGTCATGGGCAGCAGACCTAATGCCGCTTCTTCTGCTGTTCAATCGCAGCGCGGGCCTGAAGCGCAATATCTTGTGCGCGCAGCCAATCAGGCGATCCTTTGACCAAGGCGTTTTCTGCCGCTTCGGCATTGCGCTGGGCTTCGGCAAAGTGGCCCATCATCACCTGCTGTTCGGCGCTGGCCAGCTGCGCACGCGGCATATCGCCATTGGCAGCATAGACCGTGCCGAGCTGATACCAAGCATCGGGATTTTCCCGATCACGGGCGACAGCAGATTTCAGCACCCGCTGCGCTTCAGCCAAATTCTTGGGGTCTTCGGTTGCCACCAGAGCATGGCCGAAAGTGGTGGCGATCAAGGGCTGGTTGCCGCTCAGCTCCGTCGCCCGGCGCAGAGGGGCCAAAGCCTCGGCAGGCTTGCCCGCCTCTAGCAGGATCTGTCCTTTGATCTCCAAGAAATAGGGATCATTCGGCGCCCCAGCCAGCAGGGCATCCGCCTCTGCCAGCGCCTTATCCAGATAGGCCTCTTTGTGCCAAGCATAGGCTCGGGCATAGCGCGCCGGGACAGATGCATCGCTGAGCGGAAAGGTTTTTAGCGTATCCTTAGGATCGGCCAGATAGCCATAGAGCTTGGCCCTGACCCGACGAAAGCGGGTTTCCAATGCCGCATCGCTGGGGCGGTTCCACGCCGGGTCTTTTTGATAGGTATCTTCCAGATAGGCGATGCGATCCCCTTCCAGCGGGTGGGTGCTCATAAAGCTGTCCATATCGGCTTGGGCATAGCCCATACGATAGGCTTGGTTGGCCAGCTTCTTGAAAAATTCGATCGATCCGCGCCCCGTAATCCCAGCCTTGGCTAGATATTGCGCGCCCGCAGCATCCGCTTGGGATTCCTGCCCACGCGAAAAGGCCAGATACTTGCCCAGTGCCGCCTGTTGCCCAGCCATCATCACCCCCATGCCAGCATCACCGGCACCCGCCGCTGCAGCGGCAACCCCCAGCAACATCGACAACAGACTGATCCCGCTGGCCGCTTTCGCTCCCTCTGCCCCGCTAATCGCATGGCCGCCGGTGATATGGCCCAATTCGTGGGCGATTACCCCTTGTACCTGGTTGGCGCTATCAGCGGCCTGCACCAGTCCAGAATTGAGGTAAACCGCCTGCCCATTAACGACAAAGGCATTGATTTGGTTATCGTTGACCAGAACCACATCGACATTTTTGGGGTCCAGTCCGGCGGCGACAACCAAGGGACTAGCCATATCGTGAAACAGCGCCTCGGTTTCAGCATCGCGCAAGATCGATTGGGCGCAGGCCACCTGTACCGGCAAAAGCACGGCAGACAGGGCAAGGGCGAAACGTGAAATCCTGCGCATCATGGCTAACCCAAGCTGGAATCCCCTGAACCGGGGCTGAAGCCATTTCGCAAACGGCTATCCTCCTTCTAAGCACAGCCCGCTATTAACGCCAGTCTGGCAAGATCAGGCAACCCGGCGCTGCGCCGCCAGTTCACCATAAAGTGCGGCGCAGGTTTGCGGATCAGCCTGCTTCCGCTGATCCAGAACCGCCAGAATATGATCGATCTGCGTGCCGTGCTGCGCTCTGCCGAAAGGCAGCAAGAGACCCTGATAAGACATATTGCCACCCGCCACATCGGCAATATCGGCCGCAAAGCCTATGGGCCGCATTGCACTTTGGATCGGCAAGACAAAGTCTGCCAAGCGCGCGAGCAGCAAAGTGGGGGCGGCCCCAGCCAGTTCACTGCCCAGATGCCCGATTGCTGGCGCTTCTGGCCCTGTCGTTAGATCAAGTACCAGACTGTGAGGGGCGATGTCTGGCAGATCGTCTAGCACTAACTGGTCTATCGTCGGCAGCACTTGGCCCTGAAGCAAGCGCGCCCAATGGACGCAGGCCAGTGCGGCTCTGCGCCCGGCATCATGACCAATCGGCGGCGGTAAAGGCTCCCCCAGCGGATAACCCTCATCATCGCGCCCCTGATCAAAGGCTTTATCCCATGCGCTGTGCCGCAATGCCATAGTGCCCTCCGTTACGCTTGACGCAGGGTGTGGCAGACTATGGTTGATTGACCGTTAAACTGGCTGCCGCACTGGCAAATTTATGCAAGGCTGATCAGCTAAGCGGGATACGCCCTTCATGCGGTTTGGGCATGGCAGCCACTAAGGGCATTGTGAGCGCGGTAAATGCAATCCACCCCGCCGCGACCAACAAGGCCATGGCCAGCCCCCAACCATCGGCAATCGCCCCCCAAATCCACGCACCCAAAGCCATACCGCCAAAGGTCACCGCCGAGTAAATGGATAGGCAGCGCCCCAAAATCGCCTCTGGTGAACGCAGTTGCATGGCTACGCTCAGCGTGGTCAAGCAGGTGACCCAGCCCGTTCCCGCGATGAAAGCAGCAGTCATAGCCGGAGCAACAGCCGACATTTGCAACAGCATCAGAAGCGCAACGAAATATGACAGAGACCCAATCGCTACCATGCTTTCTGTGCCCCAGCGCCGTCGCGCCGGTGCCACCAGCAAAGCTGCCAGTATCGATCCCGCTCCGAATGAACCCAGGATCAAACCATAGCCAAATTCACCGCCATGTAGCCGATCGCGCACAACCGCCGGGATCAGGGCATGATAGCCTGAGATTCCCAGCCCCATACAGAACCCACGAAGCAACAGCTTACGAACCGGCCCTGAACTAAAGCAAAAGGTCAGTCCCGTATAAATAGAGGGCATCATCGATTGCCGCACTGGCTTGGGCGCGAGCGGTCTCCAGCGCCACAAGACCCATATCATGGCGATATAACTGGCTGAATTAACGGCAAAGGCCGCCGCCATACCGGCGACAGAGATCAACAAGCCGCCTAGTGCCGGACCAACGCTGCGCGCCATATTGAACGAGAGATTATTGAGCGAAATGGCCTGAGGCAAATCCTCAGGCCCTACTTGCGATCGCACCGATGCTTGCCAAGCCGGGGTATTAAGCGCTGTGCCGATGCCAACCGCAAGAGTAAAAGCCAGCAGCAAGTGCGGCCCAACGATTTTCTCATAGGTCAGGATCGCCAAGAGACCTGAGGCGATCAGCATACCTATCTGTGCAGCCAGCATAACCCGGCGGCGATCAAAATTATCGGCAATTGCGCCGGCAAATACGCCAAACAGCATAATCGGTAGGGTAACCGAAGCCTGAACCAAGGCAATCAAGCGGTGTGATGTCGTCAGATCGGTCATTAACCAAGCAGCACCCACCGATTGGACCGAAGACCCAATTGCCGAGAACAGGTTGGCCGACCATATCGCCCGAAAGGCCGGATGGCGGAACGGGGCAAAGCCGCCGCCCGGTGTCATCATCCGATCGCGCCAAGCATGCTTTTGTTGCGTAGTTTCTATCACGGCAATAGCGATGACGGGCGCGCCGGATCAGGTCAAGCCTTGCTACCGACTGCTGTCCATGCTTGGGGCTAACGTCATGCCGCACCCCGCCTCCCCCTGCATCGGCCACTGCCAGATTGCCGCCCAAACGGGCTGGTGCGAGGGCTGTTGGCGCAGTCTGACAGAAATCGCGGCTTGGCCAGGTATGGCAGCGCAGGATAAACTGGCCGTGCTGGCAAGGCTCAGCCTACGCCAACAGGGACGCGAAAAGCCAAGCCCTTAATGGCCGGGAAATGCCATCAGCGCTTCAACGTTCACGTGTGCATCACGCAGGCGCCCAGCCCCCAACAAATCGGGCAGGTCTATCACAAACAGGGCGTGATCCACCCGCGCCCCAGCACTGCGGAGCAAGGCGGTGGCGGCCAAGGCCGTGCCACCAGTGGCGATCAGATCATCAACAATCACCACCCGACAATCGGGCTGAATAGCTCCCGGGTCAATTTCCAGGCGATCCTGCCCATATTCCAAGGCATAGTCGATGCCGATGGTCGGCACGGGTAGTTTTCCCGGCTTGCGCACGGGGACAAAGCCCAGTCCCAATTGAGCAGCAACCGCCGCACCAAAGATAAAGCCGCGGGCTTCCAACCCGGCAATTGCCTCTGCCCCTGCCGCCCGGGCGCGGGTCGCGAGATGATCAATAGAAGCCGCCAAACCCTGGCCATGGCCGATCAGGGTGGTGATATCGCGGAACAGAATGCCCGGTTCGGGAAAGTCTGGCACCGTGCGGATCAGCAATTTCAGATCATCAGGGGTCATAGGCTTTGTCCCAAAGCAAAAGCCCCCCGCATCGGGTGATGCGAGGGGCCTATTGGTTCCGTTAAACCGGAATAATCCGACCTATCGGGTGTTAGTGCTGATCAGCCCATACCGTCCGCTTGGCCATATAGGCCAGCACGGTGGCGAACAGCAGGAAGCCCAGAACCGGCCAGCCGGTTTGCTTGCGCTTGTCGAGCTTGGGTTCCGCCGTCCATTCCAAGAAAGCCGCAACGTCTTGCGCCATCTGATCAACGGTTGCCTTGGTGCCATCGGAATAGGTCACCTGGCCTTCACCGGTTAACGGTGCTGGCATCGCAATGTTGAGGTTGGCGAAATAGGGGTTGTAATAGAGGCCATCTGCCGGACGCGCATCCTTAGGCAGATTGGCCGGAACGGCTTCATACCCTGTGAGCAGCGAATAGACATAGGCGGCCCCACCATGACGTGCCTTGGTGATCAGCGACAGATCAGGCGGATTGCCCTTGCCGCCATAAACCACCGGCGGGAAGTGATCGGTTGCCAAGCCAGGATGAGTTTTCACCTCGCCCGTGGCGGCATTGTAGGCCGGAACCTGCGCGTTCTTGGCAATCGCCTTTACTTCGGCATCGCTGTAACCCAGCGCCTTCAGATCGCGGAACGCGACATATTTCAGCGCGTGGCAACCCTGACAGACGTTCTGATAGACAGCAAAGCCGCGCTGCAGCTGCTGACGATCAAAATGGCCAAAGGCACCACTGGTTGAGAGCGAAAGCTCTTTGGGATGCTTGTGGAATTGGGCTTCCACAGTGTGCGGCAGGCCGTCTTTTGCCGTCATGACGGCTTCATCGATGAAGGACAGGGCAAGCACCAAAGTGAATGCCAAGCCAGCGAGGATGGAGAAGATGCGGATCATGGTTTCGTCTCTTTCCGTCTCGTCTCAGGCCTTAGAGGCCGCGGCTTCGTCATGACCCAGCACAGCCTCAGTGATCGAGGACGGCAGGGGATCCGGACGCTCGATCGAAGACACGATCGGCAGGATAACGAAGAAGTGGAGGAAGTAATAAATCGCCGCAATCTGGCTGACCATCAAATAGGGCTCTGCCGCTGGCGAACCGCCACAGTAACCCAAGACCAGCACGTCAAGGACGAGCACATAGAAGAACTTGCGGAACAGCGGGCGATAATTGCCCGAACGCACCGGCGACTTATCCAGCCAAGGCAGCAGGAACCACACCAAGATCGCCATAAACATCGCGAGCACACCCCACAGCTTGGCTGGCAGGATGAAATCAAAGGTGAAGGCGCGCAGAATCGCGTAGAATGGCCAGAAATACCATTCCGGAACGATGTGCGCGGGCGTCTGCATCGGGTTTGCCGGAATATAGTTATCCGGGTGACCAAGCGTGTTCGGCAGGAAAAACACCACGCCGAAATAGAACAGCAGGAACAGGCCCAGCCCGAAACCATCCTTTGCCGTATAATACGGGTGGAACGGCAGGGTGTCGCTTTCTTCCTTCACTTCAACGCCGGTCGGGTTTGACGAACCGGGGATATGAAGCGCCCAGATGTGCAGGATAACCACGCCCAGAATAACAAAGGGCAGCAGGAAGTGCAGGGCAAAGAAGCGGTTCAGCGCCGCGTTATCGGGGGCAAAGCCACCCAGCAGCCAGATCTGCAGCGATTCACCCACAAGCGGGATGGCGCCGAACAGGCCAGTGATAACCTTAGCACCCCAGAAGCTCATCTGGCCCCACGGCAGCACGTAACCCATGAAAGCAGTGGCCATCATCAGCAAGAAGATGGTCACGCCCAGCAGCCACACCATTTCGCGTGGTGCCTTATAGGAGCTGAAGTAAAACCCGCGGAAAATGTGGGTATAGACCACCACAAAGAACGCGCTGGCGCCGTTGGCGTGCATATAGCGCATCAGCCAGCCCCAGTTGACATCACGCATGATGTGCTCGGTCGATTCAAAAGCAACCGAGGCGTTCGCGGCATAATGCATCGCGAGGATCACGCCGGTGATGATCTGAATGACCAAGCAGAACCCGGCCAAAATGCCAAAGTTCCAGAAGTAATTCAGATTGCGCGGCACCGGATAACCGGCCCCAATCGCGTTATATACGAAGCGCGGAAGCGGCAGCTTCTCGTCAAGCCACTGCATAGCAGGGTGGCTCGGCTTATATTCTTTTGCCCAAGGAAAGCTCATCGTGGTCTACCTTAGCCGATCTTGACGATGGTGTCGGACGTGAATGCGTATTCCGGAACCTCAAGGTTCTTGGGGGCGGGGCCCTTACGGATACGCGCGGCGGTATCATAGGTTGAACCGTGGCAGGGGCAGAAATAGCCACCGAAATCACCACGCACTTCGCCTTCGCCAGCGCCCAGTGGGACGCAGCCAAGGTGGGTACAAACACCCATGGTGATCAGCCAGTTGGTTTTGCCTTCTTTCGTCCGGTCCTTAAGCGACTGCGGATCGCGCAGGTCAGAAAGCGAAACCGCTTCTGCCTCGGCAATTTCCTTGGCCGTCAGGTTACGGATGAAAACCGGTTGCTTGCGGAAAACCGCCTTGATCGCTTGGCCCGGCTGGATCGCGCTGATGTCGATCTCGGTCGAGCTTTCGGCCAAAACGTCAGCCGAAGGTGCCATTTGGCTGATCAGCGGAACCAGCGCAGCGACACCGCCGACGCCAGCTGCGCTAACCGCAGCGATATTGATGAAATCGCGCCGACGCACCCCATCGGTCGCCTGACCGTCCGGAGCCGCAGTGCCCGCATCATGTGACATAGTTGACCTAGTCCTGTTCCAACGACTCAAATTACCGGATCGATAACCCGGCCAGAGCCAAAATCCTGCATTTTTGCCGCCCGAAGCCCCTCTCCGACCAGCAATGGGCGCAACTTTTAAGCTGTCCCAATACCGACTTGGGGGGCCTGATAGACGCGAAAATTTGGCCTGCCAACCGACTTTTTCACAGCCTGATAAACTCGCTCCTTAATCACCCTTAGCCTAAGCGCCTTCCAGACCAATTAAGGCCAACTGGCGGCCATAGGTAGCCTCTCCCCGGTGGGTGGCGCGGCGGTAGGAATAAAACCGCTCTGGCTGGGTATAAGTATCCTCAGACAAGGCCGCAATCGCGCCAATTCCCGACGTTTTCAGCCGCTGGAGAAGATAGCCGCTTAGATCAAACTGCCAGTGATTTGGCGCTCCGGTGGCAAAGAAAGCTGCGTTTTCAGAGCTTGCGGCGCAGAATGTATCGCGAAACGCGGCGTCCACTTCGTAACTGGCCATCGCAATGCAGGGACCAACCGCGGCCGCGATCCGATTACGCCGGGCACCCAGCGATTCCATCGCCGCAATGGTTTGATCCGTCACACCGTGCAGCGCGCCGCGCCAACCGGCGTGGGCTGCGCCAATTACCCCGGCCTCCCGATCGGCCAGCAAGACGGGGGCACAATCGGCGGTAACAATCCCCAGCACCACGCCGGGCTGCTTGGTGACCATTGCATCGGCCTGCGGGCGATCAGCCGTGCGCCAAGGTGCTTGCACCAGCACGCAATCGGGCGAATGGACCTGATAGACCGTAACCAGATGCGCGCCCGGCAGCACCGCCGCCACCGCACGGTTGCGGTTTTCGGCCACGGCATCATCCTGATCGCCTGCACCAAGCCCCACATTCAACCCAGCAAGCGCGCCGGTTGAAGCCCCGCCCCGACGGCCTAAGAAGCCATGCGCAATGCCCTGAAGCACACCGGCGGTCAGAACCTCAACGGGCGCGTTAGCCAAGGCTTTTGCTCACCTGTTCAAAGGTATCACGTGACAGGCCGGGGGTGGCCAAGATCCGCTCCAATGCCGCCCGCATCAGCGCGGCACGGCGCGGCTCAATCCGCCGCCAGCGGCCCAGCGGCGGGACAAAGCGCGCCGCGGTTTGCGCGTTGATCGGGTCCAGCGTCAGGATCAGATCGGCGATCAGGCGATAGCCTTCTCCCGAAGGATCGTGGAAGGCATGACCGTTCACCGCCAAGGCCATATAAAGCG
>JBEGLE010000262.1:0-7023 GCA_041183725.1 Pseudomonadota bacterium
GGCGATGCCCGGCTGCGTCTGGTTTTGCGGGCTGGCGGCCTTGTGGTGGGCGAGGATGATCCCCAGGCTCGGCTGGCCTTTGTCGCCTTGGCTGATCCTGAAGCCACGGTGGCACGGTTAAGGGCGCGGGGCTTGTTAATCAACGCTATGGACCGGCCCGATCTGTGTGATTTCACCGTGCCCAGTTTGCTGGAACGCGGCCCGGTGCAGATTGCCTTTGGCACTGGCGGGGTGTCGGCAGGGCTTGCCAAGGCGCTGCGACTGCGGCTGGAAGCCTTGCTACCAGCCACGCTGGGCGATCTCGCCACGGCTTTGGGGGCAGCGCGCAGTGCCCTGCGCCAACGCCTGTCTGATGCCGGAGATCGGCGCCGGGCGCTGGATGCGGCGCTGACGGCGGGAGGTGCGCTAGATCCGCTGGATGGGCAGAGCGCCAGCCGCGTAGAGGCTTGGCTGCAAGGCGCGCAGGCAGACCAGTCTGGCCCCGTGGACATTGCCTTACGCAGCCCTGATCCCGATGATTTAACCTTACGAGAGGCGCGACTTTTAGGGTCGGCTGATTGCATCTTGCACGATCCCGATGTGCCGGAGGCCGTGCTGCACCGTGCCCGTGCTGACGCGGTGCGCCTGATTTTAGCGCCGGGAAGCGATGCAGAGGCATTGGCAGGGAAGCAGACGGGACTGGTTGTCTTGCTTCGCGCTCCGTCTGTTTAACGGCTATAAAATCCCACCAGCCAGCGCATCTATCGCGGCTTGCAGGATCACGGCGGCGGCGGCGGCGTCTATTCGTTCGCTGCGTTTGGCCCGGCTGATGTCTTGGGCAATCATATTGCGTTCAGCGCTGGCGGTTGACCAGCGTTCGTCCCACAGCAGCACCGGCAAGTCTAAGGCTTCAAGATTGCGGGCATAGGCGCGGCTTGACTGGCTGCGCGGCCCTTCGCTGCCATCCATGTTCAGCGGCAGGCCGATAACGATACCAGAAACGTGGCGTTCGGCGATCAAGGCGGCAATCGCGGCTTTGTCGGCGGTAAACTTGCCACGGGGCAGAGTCTTGCCGGGGCTGGCAAAGCGCCAGCCAGCATCGCAAAAGGCGGTGCCGATGGTCTTGGTGCCCAGATCCAACCCGATCAGCAGCCCGCCACCGGGCAGAGCGGCACGGAAATCAAGAATGCTGGTTGTGATCATTCCGCTTCGATTTCGGGATGGGCCGCGTGCCATTGGGCCTCGTGCCGGGCCGAATGGCGTTCCAGCGCGATTTTCAGCATCGCAACCAAGGGATCGGCCAAGGCCAGGCCCAATAGGCCAAACAGCGTGCCCATGATCAACTGTGCGCTCAGCACCAAAGCGGGCGGCAGATCCACGGTTTTGCGGGCGATATACGGGGCGATGAGATTGCCATCCAGCGTGTGCAACACGATGTAAACCACAATGCAGTAAACCCCCATTGCGGTGCCGCCGGAAAAGCCAACCAGTATCATGATTGCGCCCGATATGGGGGCGCCAATATTGGGCAGGAAAGCCAGCAGGCCAGTAAGCAGCCCTATCAAGGCCGCCATTGGCACACCATAGACGGCTAAGGCCACACCCGTCACCACGCCTTCGATAACCATGCCCAGCATGCGCCCGGCCATCAACCGGCGCAATGCCCGCCCCATTTCCCCCGCCGTGGCATGGAAATGCGCGCGCTCAGACATGGGCATCATCCAAGCGATACCGCGACGATAGAGTTGCGGTTCGGCCGCGATATAGATGCCCAGCACCAAAATGAGGAAGATTGTGGTGGCCGTGCTGATCAGCCCGCTGACCGCACTGGTGATCTGGCCCAGACCGGTGGCGGCCTGTTCGATGATGCTTTGCACCGCCTTGGCATCAATCGCCATGCGGTGGACTTTCAGCCACGATACGGCGTGCAGGGCTTGTTTCACCACTGTTTCGGGCAATTGCGCCGCCTGATCGGCAATCTGGTTGCCCGCAAACTTCGCGGTCCACACCAGAAATGCGGCAGCGAGGGCGATAATGACCGCCACGCGCCAAGCCCGACCGATTGGCAGGACCCGGCCAAGCAATCTGGCGCCACCATCAATTGCCGCCGCAAAGACCAAGCCGCCAAAGATAACCAGCAGAGGCTCTGCCAGAATTACGGCCAATACAACCAGCCCGGCCAAGCCAATCCAAACCGCAGCCCGCCGAATTTCGCTGCGCAGTTCGGGGTCAGTGTAGTCCGTCGGACCGGCACCGCGGGATTTTGGTGTCATGGGGGGGCGGTCTTGCTTGGTCACGGACTATTCCCTGTGGTCACGGCCGGCATGGGCATGAATCTGCGGACGCAGGCTGCTCCAGGCGCGGTCAGAACGCAAGGCTCGCCACCAGGTCAGCGGATTGAATGTCTCGGTTCCGTTCAAAGAGAACGTGATGAATTCTGCCCGTCCGCCAATATTGCTGAGCGGAACCGGACCACCCAAGCCATTTTCAGACATCGGCACGCGGCTATCGGCAGAGTGATCGCGGTTGTCGCCCATCAGGAACACATGGCCCGCTGGAACGGTTACTTCGGGCATCGTATCAAATTGCCCATCGGCGTCGGTATCAAAGGTTAGATAGCTGGCCCCATTGGGCAGAGTTTCCCGAAAGGTCGGCAGTTCGATCACCTCTTTGCCATCGGGCAAGCGGAGAGCGGCGCGGCCAAAGTCGGCATAGCAATATTCGCTGCCATAGCCGTTGTTGCAGCGCAGGGCCTTGTCTGCGGCAAGGCGCAGGGGCGGTTCGATCATGCGGGAGACAGCTTGGCCGTTCAGGATAACTTGTCCCTGCAGCAGAGCCACCCGATCACCGGGCAGGCCAATCACCCGCTTGATGAGATCTTCGTTACGGTTGCGCGGCACAACGATAACGATGTCACCATATTCAGGCGTGCGGCCCAGCACCTGCCAAGTGCCGCGGGGTAGCAGGTGAAAGCTGACCGAAGACCAGTTCCAGCCATAAGGATATTTTGACACCACCAGCCGATCGCCCACCAACAAGTTGGGCATCATCGAAATTGACGGGATAAAGAACGGCTTGGCAATGAAGCTGTGAAAGGCCAGCACCGTTAGCAGCATCAAGAGCAGACCGCGCGCTTCGGCGAGCCAATCGACCTTTTCGTCTTGCGGGGCATCACTGGGCGGTGTGGAGGCTTGGGCGTCAGTCACAGCAGGTCTATCACGCTTTCGGTATCTGGATTAGGCAGGCATTATAACGGGCGGGCTTCGATCACCACAAAGGCTTGGGCCCATGGGTGATCATCGGTTAGCGTCAGGTGAACGATAGCCTCATGTCCATCGGGGGTCAGCGCCGCCAATCGGGCTGCGGCCCCGCCAGACAGAGCCAGAGTGGGCGCTCCGCTGGCGGCATTGACCACGCCAATGTCTTTCATAAACACCCCGGCTTTAAAGCCAGTGCCCACGGCTTTGGAAAAAGCCTCTTTCGCGGAAAAGCGTTTGGCCAAGGTTCCTGCCTTGGTAATAGGGCGGCGATTGGCCTTGGCGCGCTCGACATCGGTGAACACGCGCAGTTCAAAGCGCTCACCAAAGCGGGCGAGCGAATTTTGAATACGCTCGATGTTGCACAGGTCAGAGCCCATACCGATAATCACCGCGCCGCATCCATCAATTCGCGCATTTTGCGCACGGCGGCCTCAAGACCGGTAAAAATCGCTTCGCCTATCAGATAGTGGCCAATGTTAAGTTCGGCCAGTTGCGGGATCGCGGCAATGGGTTGGACATTGTCAAAGGTCAGGCCGTGGCCGGCATGGGGTTCAATCCCATTCTTGACCGCAAGCGCCGCCATATCGGCAATGCGTTGCAGTTCCACCGCCCGGGCATCCCCTTCGGCATGGGCATATTCGCCGGTGTGCAGTTCCACCACTGGGGCTCCTAGCCGCATAGCGGCTTCGATCTGGCGGGCTTCGGGAGCGATGAAGAGCGAAACGCGAATCCCAGCATCGCTTAACCGCGCGACGATCGGGGCCAAGCGGTTATGCTGTCCGGCTGCATCCAGACCGCCCTCGGTCGTGCGCTCTTCACGCCGTTCGGGCACAATGCAGGCGGCGTGCGGTTTATGCCGCAGGGCTATCGCCAGCATTTCTTCGGTGGCCGCCATTTCCAGATTGAGTGGCAGCGTGGTTGCCGCTTGAATACGGGCCAGATCTTCGTCGCGGATGTGGCGGCGATCTTCGCGCAGATGGGCGGTAATCCCGTCACCGCCCACCGCGGCAACGATCTGAGCGGCGCGCACCGGATCGGGGTGATCGCCGCCCCGTGCATTGCGGATCGTTGCCACGTGATCGATGTTAACCCCGAGTCGGAGGCGGGGAGGGATCATGGCTTGGCCCGGCTTCCGGGTTTAATTGCTTCGCTGGCTGCCAGTTCAGGGGGAAGTTCGTCTGGGGCATAGGTTGGGAAGGTAAGCGCGATCAGTGGGGTAAAGGGCACGCCCAGATCTGCGGTGCCGCCAGAACGATCAACCAAGGATGCCGCGGCAATCACCGTTCCGCCCGCTTCCTCAATCGCGCGAATGGCCTCGCGGCTGGAAAGGCCGGTGGTGATCACGTCTTCAACCAGCAGAACCGTGTCACCCGGTTCCAAGGCAAAGCCGCGGCGCAGTTCAAATGTGCCGGTGGGGCGTTCGACAAACATGGCCTCAACCCCCAGCGCGCGGCCCATTTCATGACCGATGATAACCCCACCCATGGCCGGAGATACCACCTTGGTAATCGCTTTGCGGGTGGCGTGGGGCAGCTTGGCCGCAAGCGCCACCGCGAGTCTGCCGGCGCGGGCAGGATCCATCAAAACGCGGGCGCATTGCAGATAGTGCGCGCTGTGGCGGCCCGAAGAGAGCAGGAAATGGCCTTCCAGCAATGCTTTGCTGGCGCGAAACTCTGCCAGAACCTCTTCATCCTGCATTTTATCGGTATCCTTGCTATTGGTATTGCGGCGCAAACAGGGGTCTTTGGGCCCCGTGGAAAAAATATCCCCTAGTGGTGCTTGAGATGGCCTGCAAGCATGCGTATAGCGCCGGAGAATTCGTCCCCCCAAAGGGCGAATGGAGTATGTTCATCAGAACACTCCTGCCGGTAACGATGAAGCGGAAAGCGCAACGGTGATGAAAAACGGGGAATTGGCTCGCGCTGCGGGTCGGGCTGTTACGGCCCTTGGAATGACCTTGGCTTGTGGCCT
This sequence comes from Pseudomonadota bacterium, assembly GCA_041183725.1. GTDB lineage: Bacteria > Pseudomonadota > Alphaproteobacteria > Sphingomonadales > Sphingomonadaceae > Novosphingobium. Next base: position 5,211 of record JBEGLE010000262.1, read on the forward strand.
CACGTCAGTGGCGGCCTGGGCTCAGGAAGCGACGGCAGCACCGAGTGCTGCGGCCAGTGAAGCTGCGGCAAGCTATACGCCGATGACGCCAACGACGGGCATTGGTATGCCGGTTGATGGTGCGATCGGTTTCCAAAAGCAATTTTCGCCAACCGGCGAATATGCGCTGTGGATGTATGACAAGCTGCTGATGCCGCTGGTGTTTGGTATCAGCATTTTCGTTCTGCTTTTGCTGATCATCGTGGCCGTGCGGTTTAACCGTCGCGCCAATCCGGTGGCATCGAAGACCAGCCACAACACCCTGATCGAAATCATCTGGACCTTGGTTCCGGTGTTGATCTTGGTTGGTGTTGCCGTGCCTTCGATCAGCCTGATCGCCAAACAATACAAGCCCGCACCCGATACCGCGCTGACCGTGAAGGTCACGGGTAACCAGTGGTACTGGACCTATAGCTACCCTGACAACGGCGGCATCGAAGTGATTTCGAACATGCTGAACTTGCCGGGACAGGCGGAAATCAACCCCGGCATTCGCCAAGTTGGCTCTAAGTCTTGGGATGGCCCTGGCCACCTTGAAGTTGATAACCGCTTGGTCCTGCCTGTTGGCGAGCCGATCCGCATCCAGACCTTTGGGGCTGACGTGATTCACTCGTTCGCAGTGCCTTCGCTGTGGTTCAAACTGGATGCGGTGCCTGGCCGGATTAACGAAAAGGTTCTCTTCATCGAGAAGCCCGGCGTTTATTACGGCCAGTGCTCAGAACTGTGCGGCGCGCGTCATGGCTATATGCCGATCGCCGTTGAAGCTCTGCCGCGTGACAAGTTCAACGCCTGGGTGCTTAGCCATTCGGGCGGGGTGATTGATCACCAGCCCAAGCCTGTGCAGCCGCAATCGGCTGCGGCACCTGCCGCCGCTCCTGAAGCTTCGGGTGCTCCGGAAGCCTCGGCTTCTGCTCCCGCCGCTGACGCTTCTTCCGCGCCTGCTGCCTGAACCATTTCGAGGACAAGGTTAAACCCATGGCCCATGACCACGCACACGACCATGATCACAAGCCGGGCTTTTTCGCCCGCTGGTTCATGTCGACTAACCACAAAGACATTGGCACGCTCTATCTGATCTTCGCGATTTTCGCAGGCATGATCGGCGGTGCCTTCTCAGGCATGATGCGCCTTGAACTTGCCGAACCGGGTATTCAGTACCTTGATAAGTTCGCGCATCTTTTCGGTGTTGTTAATCCCAGCTTCGACCAACAGCTTCACCTGTGGAACGTACTGATCACGGCGCACGGCCTGATCATGGTGTTCTTCATGGTCATGCCCGCCATCATCGGCGGCTTCGGCAACTGGTTCGTCCCGCTGATGATCGGCGCGCCGGACATGGCCTTCCCGCGGATGAACAACATCTCGTTCTGGCTGACCGTCGCCGGTTTCTGCTCGCTGATGCTCTCGGCCTTCGTTCCGGGTGACACCACGGGCTACGGCGCGGGCATCGGCTGGACGGCCTATGCTCCGCTTTCCACCAGTGGCAGCCAAGGGCCTGCGGTCGATTTCGCGATCTTCTCGCTGCATTTGGCGGGCGCTGGCTCGATCATGGGCGCGATCAACTTCATCACCACCATCTTCAACATGCGCGCGCCGGGCATGACCCTGCACAAGATGCCGCTGTTCGTGTGGTCGGTGCTGGTCACTGCCTTCCTGCTGCTGCTGTCGCTGCCGGTTCTTGCCGCTGCGATCACCATGCTGCTGACCGACCGCAACTTCGGGACGACCTTCTTCGACCCGGCTGGCGGCGGCGATCCGGTGCTCTACCAGCACC
>JBEGLE010000263.1:0-2679 GCA_041183725.1 Pseudomonadota bacterium
CAATGGAAGAGGGCACCCTTGCCAAGTGGCTTGTGAAACCCGGTGACGATGTGAAGTCCGGCGACATCATTGCCGAAATCGAAACCGACAAGGCAACCATGGAATTTGAAGCTGTGGATGAAGGGACTATCCTCTCCATCGACGTGGCCGAAGGCACCGAGAATGTAAAAGTGGGCACGGTTATTGCCCAATTGTCTGGTGATGATGGCAAGACATCAGCGCAAGCACCGGCACCTGAGGCAACTGCCCCTGTCATTGCGCAGCCTGAAACGGCAGCCCCCCGTGTAGCCCAACCAATTTTGACCAATACCGATGCCGCTGGCAGCCGCATTCTTGCCAGCCCGCTGGCCAAGAGGATCGCTGCGGAAAAAGGCATTGATCTGGCGACGATTAAAGGCACAGGGCCCAATGGTCGCATTGTACGGTCCGATGTGGAAGGCGCGCAGCCCGCTTCTGCAGCCCCGGTCGTTTCCCCCAGCGCGGCACCATCGGGTGATATTCTGGTCAGCCCGATAGCTAAGCGGATCGCTGCCGAGAAGGGGCTGGACCTGTCCACGATTAAGGGCACTGGCCCTGGCGGGCGTATTGTCCGTGCCGACGTTGAAAATGCCCAGCCTTCATCCGCGCCCGCAAGCTCTGCGGTTAGCGACGCTACCCCCGTTGCAGCGCAAGTCTCTATGGCAGATGAAACCCGCGCCCTGCTGGATGATCGTATTCCACATAGCGTGGAAAAGCTGTCTGGCATGCGTAAAACCATTGCCCGCCGCCTGACCGAGTCGATGCAGCAAGCACCGCACATTTACCTCACTATCGACATTCAGCTTGATAAATTGCTTAAGCTTCGCACCGAACTGAATGATGTGCTGGCCAAGCAAGGGGTTAAGCTCTCGGTCAACGATATGCTGATCAAGGCACTGGGTAAGGCTTTGATCGCGGTGCCTGATTGCAATGTGACTTTCGCTGGCAATGAATTGATCCGCTATGCCCGCGCTGACATTTCAGTTGCGGTCAGCATTCCGGGCGGCTTGATCACCCCAATCGTGCAGGATGCCAATGGCCGGTCATTGGCCCAAATTGCCACAGCGATGAAAGACCTTGGCGCGCGGGCAAAGGAAGGCAAACTGCAAGCCGGTGAGTATCAGGGTGGCACGGCCAGCCTTTCCAACATGGGCATGATGGGGATCAAGCACTTTACGGCTGTCATTAATCCTCCGCAATCAACCATTCTTGCCATTGGTGCAGGCGAAAATCGCCCTTGGGTCATGCCCGATGGTTCGCTGGGCATCGCCAATGCCATGACGGCCACCGGCAGCTTCGATCACCGCGCGGTGGACGGGGCCGACGGTGCGCGCCTGATGGCGGCCTTCCGCGAGATGGTTGAAAATCCACTCTCGCTGGTGGCCTAATACTAAGACAAATTTCTGGAGCCTTCCATGTCTCAGCACTATGATGTTATCGTTCTTGGTTCAGGCCCCGGCGGCTACGTTTCGGCCATCCGCGCTGCGCAACTTGGTCTAAAGGTCGCGATAGTTGAGCGGGAAAATCTTGGCGGTATCTGCCTTAACTGGGGCTGCATTCCCACAAAGGCGCTGCTTCGCTCAGCCGAAGTGTTCCACCAGATGAAGCACGCCAGTGCCTATGGCTTGGCTGCTGATAATATTACGGCTGATCTTGCGGCAGTTGTCGCCCGTTCACGCGGGGTGGCTAAGCAGCTTAATCAGGGCGTTACACACCTGATGAAAAAGAACAAGATCACCGTGCATATGGGGCAGGGCAAGCTAACCGCCCCCGGCACGTTGGAGGTCACCAACGACAAGGGCTCGGAAACGCTGGAAGCCAAGCATATTATCATCGCCACGGGGGCACGCGCCCGCGAATTGCCGGCCGCAGCAAGCGATGGCCAGCGCATTTGGACCTATCGCCATGCCATGACCCCCAGCGAATTGCCCAGCAAACTGCTGGTTATTGGATCGGGTGCTATCGGCATAGAATTTGCCAGCTTCTATAACGATATGGGCGCTGATGTTACTGTGGTTGAAATGATGGACCGCATCGTGCCGGTGGAAGATGCCGATGTTTCAACCTTCTTGGAAAAGGCGCTGAAAAGCCAAGGGATGACGATCCACACCAAGGCCAGCCTTGGCGCAATCGTCAATGGCGATAAGGCGGTTACGGTAACCTTTACCGATAAAACTGGCGCTGAAAGCGTTCAGGAATTCAGCCACGTCATCGTCGCTATTGGTATCGTGCCCAATCTGGAAAGCATCGGCATCGAAGACGTGGGCGTGGCGCTGGATCCGCGTAAGCACATCGCCACAGATCCCTATGGCCGCACCAATGTTAAGGGTCTGTGGGCGATCGGCGATTGCACCGATGGCCCCTGGTTGGCGCACAAGGCCAGCCATGAAGGCGTGACAGCGGCAGAGGCTATTGCACAGGAACTGGGTAATACCGAAGCGCATCCGCATCCTCTGGACCGTCGCAATATACCGGGCTGCACCTATTGCCATCCGCAAGTGGCATCGGTTGGTATGACCGAAGCGAAGGCCAAAGAAGCGGGATACACGCTTAAGGTTGGCACTTTCCCCTTCATGGGCAATGGCAAGGCAATCGCGCTCGGTGAGCCGGAAGGGTTCATCAAGACCGTGTTTGATGCCAAGACCGGTGAACTGCTTGGCG
>JBEGLE010000264.1:0-7614 GCA_041183725.1 Pseudomonadota bacterium
CGATTGACCTTTTATAGGCCCGGCCTTAGTGCCGGGCCTTACTATTAGCGCGAACAAAGCGAAAGCGAGTGCAAGACTATGAAACTGAATGAAATCCGCGATAATGATGGTGCCCGCAAAGGCCGCATGCGTGTTGGCCGTGGTATCGGTTCGGGTAAGGGTAAGACCGCTGGCCGGGGCCAGAAGGGTGCCAAGGCCCGTTCAGGCGTTTCGATTGCCGGATTTGAAGGCGGCCAGATGCCGCTTCACATGCGCATTCCAAAGCGCGGCTTCTCCAATGCCATGTTCGCTAAGGACTATGCCGAGGTTAACCTTGGTCTGGTCCAAAAGGCGATCGAAGCAGGCAAGCTTGATGCCAAAGCCGTTATCGATCATGCCGCGCTGAAGGGCGCTGGTCTGGGTCGTGGCGGCAAGGATGGCGTTCGTCTGCTCGGTAAGGGTGAATTGACATCCAAGGTTAACTTCCTCGTTGCTGGCGTTAGCGCCGGTGCCCGTGCTGCGGTTGAAAAGGCTGGCGGTTCGGTTGAACTGGTTGCACCTAAGGCTGCAGCTTCAGAATAATCCCCTTTTGTGTCGGGCAGGGGTTCTTGCATCCCTGCCCGCACACTATATGGACCTGATCCTGTAGGGGGACACGGCCGGGCAATCGCCGGGCGCCCAAGCAAGGCTTGATTGATCCATGGCATCACGCGCCGATAATATCGCCAGTAACCTAAGCCTCGCCAATTTTTCCAAGGCGACAGAGCTGAAGAACCGTATCTGGTTCACCGTTGCTGCGCTCATCGTTTTCCGCTTCCTCAGCTTTGTGCCGCTTCCCGGGATTAACCCGCTAGCGCTCAAGGACTTTATGGACCGCAATTCGGGCGGAATTCTTGATTTCTTCAATATGTTTTCCGGCGGGGCGCTGTCGCGCTATTCGCTGATTTCCTTGGGCGTGATGCCTTACATCACCGCATCAATCGTCGTGCAGCTGGGGGCCTCGCTGCACCCTTCGCTCGCCGCGATGAAGAAGGAAGGCGAGAGTGGTCGGCGGAAGCTTAACCAATATAGCCGCTATGGCGCAGTTTTTCTGGCCTTGGTGCAGGGCTATGCCGCACTCAAGAGTGCTGACGTTCAGGGCCTTACGGTTCAGGGTGGGCCGATGTTCTATATCGCTGGCCTGATCTCTTTGGTTGGCGGCACCATGTTCCTGCTGTGGCTGGGTGAACAGATCACGTCACGCGGGATTGGTAATGGCACGTCCCTGATCATCATGGCCGGCATTGTCGCCCAGATGCCAACCTTTATCGTTAACCTGTTTGAAGGCGGTGCTTCTGGCTCGATCGGTGGGCTGACGATTGCCCTGCTGATGGGCACACTGGTCGCGATGATCCTGTTGATCTGCTTTATGGAGCGGGCCACCCGCCAATTGCTAATCCAGTATCCCAAGCGCGCCACCCAGCGCGGCATGATGCAGGCGGATCGCAGCCATCTTCCGCTCAAGCTGAATACATCGGGGGTGATTCCTCCGATCTTTGCCAGTTCGCTCTTGCTGCTGCCGCTGACGATCACCAGCTTTGCCGGCAGTTCGATCAACGCTGACACCAAGATTGGCGCCTTTGTAATCGGGCTGAACCAATATCTAGCGCATGGTAAGCCAGCCTATATGGCGCTTTATGCCTTGGGTATCATCTTCTTCAGCTTTTTCTATACCGCTGTGGTGTTTAACCCAGAGGAAACGGCTGATAATTTGAAGCGCAATGGTGGTTTTATTCCGGGTATCCGTCCGGGTAAGAATACGTCGAACTATCTCGACTATGTCTTGACGCGGATCACGGTGATCGGCGCAGCCTATCTGACAGTCGTCTGCGTTGTGCCCGAATGGATCATTGCCCAAACCGGCGTGCGTCTGTTCTTTGCTGGCGGCACATCGCTGCTCATCGTGGTCAACGTAACGGTTGATACTATTACCCAGATCCAATCACACCTGCTGGCCCACCAGTATGGTGATCTGATCAAGAAGGCGAAGCTTAAGGGCCGCCAACGCTAAGCTATTCGGGGGAAGCGCGCGTGAACATCATCCTGTTAGGACCGCCGGGGGCGGGCAAGGGTACGCAGGCACAACGACTGGTTGAAAAGTTCGGCATGCGCCAGCTTTCCACCGGCGATATGCTTAGGGCTGCGGTTAAGGCTGCAACCCCAGTGGGTATTCAGGCTAAGGCCGTAATGGAACGCGGCGAATTGGTTTCTGACGCGATTGTCTCGGCGTTGATCGGTGAAGAGCTTGATGCGATGGGGCCAAGCGTTGGCGCTATTTTTGATGGCTATCCCCGCACGGCAGCCCAGGCTGAATCGCTTGATGCCATCCTCACCGCGCGCGGACGTTCGCTTGATCATGTGATTGAGCTCGGCGTTGATGAAGATGCGCTGGTTGAACGTATCACCGGCCGCTTCACCTGCGGCAATTGCGGCAAGGGCTATCACGATGTCTTTGAACAGCCCAAGCAGCCCGGTGTCTGCGATAAGTGCGGTTCGACCGAATTCAAGCGCCGTCCCGATGACAACGAAGAAACCGTGCGTACCCGCATGGCTGAATATCGTGCCAAGACCGCGCCGATCCTGCCAATCTATGAGGCCCGCGGCACTGTGACGCGGGTTAATGGCATGGCTGAAATGGATCATGTTACGGACGCTATCGCAAAAGCTTTGGCGGTTTGATTTGGCGCCTGGCCACGGGCAGACCCCGTGGCTTTGCCAAGGCGTTGACAGTTTAGGCGAATCAGCCTAAGCGCGGCGTTCACTCGACATATACGGGTCAGTCTGGCAGGTGGCTGCAATTGCATGCGCCGTCCGGACTTTTCGCCGTTTTGCTGAGTGAAGCGTTGAGATAGGGGCGCTGTACTGGCGTTACCCTGTGGAGCATGGAGAATTAAGTGGCTCGTATTGCCGGGGTAAACATCCCCACCAACAAGCGCGTTATTATCGCGCTGACCTATATTCACGGAATTGGTTCCTTCAAGGCGAAGCAAATCGCCGATAAGCTGGGAATCGATCACACCCGCCGCGTGCAGGATCTTACCGATCAGGAAGTTCTGCATATCCGCGAAACCATCGACGCCGATCACACGGTTGAGGGTGACCTTCGCCGCGATACGGCGATGAACATCAAGCGGCTTATGGATCTCGCGTGCTATCGTGGTCTGCGTCACCGTAAGGGCCTTCCGGTCCGCGGTCAGCGCACGCACACGAATGCCCGCACCCGCAAGGGTAAGGCCAAGCCCATCGCCGGCAAGAAGAAGTAAGACCGCCTAAGCGGTTTTATTTGCCCCGACAGTTTCTCGATCAGGATTACGCATTATGGCACGCGAACCCCAGCGCATCAAAAGGCGGGAGCGCAAGAATATCTCAAGCGGCGTCGCTCACGTGAACGCTAGCTTTAACAACACGATGATCACCATCACCGATGCCCAAGGCAACGCCATTTCATGGTCGTCAGCCGGCGCGATGGGTTTTAAGGGTAGCCGCAAGTCTACACCTTATGCCGCCCAGGTTGCTGCTGATGATGCCGGCAAGAAGGCCGCCGAACACGGTGTCCGCACGCTGGAAGTCGAAGTGAAGGGCCCCGGTTCAGGTCGCGAAAGCGCACTGCGCGCTTTGCAGGCGGTGGGTTTCACCATCACCTCGATCCGCGACGTGACGGCGATCCCGCATAACGGCGTTCGTCCGTCTAAGCGTCGCCGCGTCTAATTTCCGTCTTCACGCGGCGGGATGTCTCGTCGCGTTTTAGGACGGACCGTTGTTCGCTTTTTGAACAGCACCGTCCCGCCAGAACAAACCCATAGGGGAAGTCCATGTCTGTCAACATCAAGAACTGGCAGGAACTGAAGAAGCCCAACACCCTGGAGATCAAGGCGGGTAACGACCCAAAGCGCCGCGCCACTTTTGTCGCAGAACCGCTTGAACGCGGCTTTGGCCTGACACTGGGCAACGCGCTGCGCCGGGTTCTGCTCTCCTCGCTTCAGGGCGCTGCTATCACCTCGATCAAGATCGAGAACGTGCTTCACGAGTTCTCATCGCTTGCCGGTGTTCGCGAAGACGTTACCGACATCGTTCTGAACGTTAAGCAAATTGCTCTGCGTATGCAGGGTGAAGGGCCGAAGCGTCTGCAGATCGCGGCAACTGGCCCAGCTGAAGTGACGGCTGGTGACATTGTCGTCAGCGGCGACATCGAAGTGATGAACAAGGATCTTGTGATCTGCCATCTCGACGAAGGCGCGACGCTGAATATGGAACTGACGGCTGACATCGGCAAGGGCTATGTGCCTGCCGTTGCCAACCGCCCAACCGATGCGCCGATCGGCCTTATCCCGGTTGATTCGCTCTATTCGCCGGTGCGTCAGGTCAGCTACAAGGTTGATAACGCCCGTATCGGTCAAGAGCTTGACTACGATAAGCTGAATCTGACGGTTGAAACCGATGGTACCGTGACCCCTGAAGATGCCGTGGCCTATGCCGCCCGCATTCTGCAGGATCAGTTGGCCCTGTTCGTTCACTTCGAAGATGTTGCCCCGGTTGGCGCTTCGCCGATGGTCGGTCTGGCTGCGGCACCTTCTGAAGAAGGCGATACCAACCAGCTCAACCGTTACCTGCTCAAGAAGGTTGATGAACTGGAACTGTCGGTTCGTTCGGCTAACTGCCTTAAGAACGACAACATCATCTACATCGGTGATCTGGTTCAAAAGACCGAAGCCGAGATGCTCCGCACGCCGAACTTCGGCCGCAAGTCGCTTAACGAAATCAAGGAAGTTCTCTCCTCGATGGGTCTGCGCCTTGGCATGGACATCCCCGGCTGGCCGCCAGAAAACATCGAAGAAATGGCCAAGAAGCTCGAACAAGAGCTGCTCGGATAAAATTGGGTCGGGGCGCTTAGGGGCGCCCCACCATTATGGGTATGGCAGCGACCCTAAACGCTGCCGGGACCGGGGTACCTTGTACGGCCCCCTTACGAACGGAGACAAAAAATGCGTCATAAAGTCGGTCATCGCAAGCTTCAGCGCACCAGCTCGCACCGTGCAGCCCTGCTGCGCAACATGGCAGCGGCCCTGATCAAGCATGAGCAAATCAAGACCACCCTGCCTAAGGCCCGCGAACTGCGTCCCTATGTGGAAAAGCTGATCACCTTGGCCAAGCATGGCGGCCTATCCAACCGTCGTCTGGCGCACGCCCGTCTGCTTGACGATGCCCAGTTGGTAAAGCTGTTCAGCGTTCTGGCAGAGCGTTACGCAGACCGCGCCGGTGGTTACACCCGCGTGATCAAGGCCGGTTACCGCGCCTCTGACGCTGCGCCGATGGGCGTGATCGAACTGGTTGATCGTGACACCTCAGCCAAGGGGCTCGATTCTGGTCCGGTTCTGTCTGACGAAGACTTCGACGGCGAATAAGCCCCTCGCAAATCACCGAATTGTAAAGGCGGTTGCAGACATCAGTCTGCAGCCGCCTTTTTCGTTTGGTGTGGCGGGAATGTGCTGCGTCCTTTGACGGGCCCAAGACGAGCGGGGGCGCACATCGTTATGTCAGTATTTCCAAGCCCGCGCTCAGCGTGCAGCCATAGCCGCATTGCTGGCCAATTGATCGGCGCGTTCGTTTTCTGGGTGGCCATCGTGGCCTTTGACCCAGATCCATTCAATTTTGTGCGGCTTGGTGGCTAGGATCAGATCTTGCCACAGGTCGGCATTGGCAACCGGCTTTTTCGCTGCATTGCGCCAGCCGTTGCGCTGCCAGCCATAAATCCAGCTGGTAATGCCATCGATAACATAACGGCTATCGGTATGCAGGCTGACTTGGCAGGGCTCTTTCAGCGCCCGCAGCGCCTCTATCGCGCCGCTCAGCTCCATGCGGTTATTGGTAGTCTCGGCATCACTGCCCGATAGTTCCCTTTCATGGTGGCCCATGCGCAAGATTGCCCCCCACCCCCCGGGGCCGGGATTGCCCTTGCAGGCCCCATAGGTAAAAATCTCAACGTGCTTCATGCAAAGGCGGCGGCATTATCAGGATCGGCATAGAAGCTGAGCCGCCGGGCAAAGGCCATGGGGTCTTTGCGCATGACCAGCGCATCAGCTGGGGTATTGAGCCAATCATAGGCGCGGGTCATCATAAAGCGCATAGCAGCGCCGCGCGCGAGGAGGGGCAGGGCTGCCCGCTCTGCGGTTTGCAGCGGGCGCACCGATTCGTAACCGGCCAGCAGGGCTTGCGACAATGCGGGGTTAAAGGACTTGCCGCTGGCATCAAAGCACCAGGCGGCATGGGTTACTGCGACATCATAGGCCAACGTATCGGTGCAGGCGAAATAAAAGTCGATCAGGCCGGTTACCTGCTCGTCCAGCATCAACACGTTATCGGGGAATAGATCGGCATGGATTACCCCGCGCGGCAGATCGTGCGGCCAAGAGGCGGCAAGAGCGGGTAATTCGCTCTGAACCAAGGCGGCCAGCGCCGGGTCGATCATGTTCAGGCCATCCACACCGCATGCCTCGGCTAGACGCTGCCATTCAGCCGGCCCCATACCGTTATCGCGCAGGGAGGCAAAATCAGCGGCAGCCAGATGCATTTGGGCCAGGGTTTCCCCCACAGCGCGGGCTTGTGCTGGGCTGGGCAGGCTGACCGAAACGCCGGGCAGAAATTCAATCAAGGCCACCGCCTTGTCATCAATCATCCGGAAGCTGTTGCCCGCACGGTCATGGATCGTGGCGGGCACCGGGCATTGCTTGGCGGCCAGGTGATCCAGCAGCCCAAGGAAAAACGGCAATTCGGTGATGTCGATGCGAAATTCGTACATCGTCAGGATAAAGCGTGCGCCTTCGCCCGCATTTCCGGTGGTTTCGATCAACCAATTGCTGTTCGATACGCCCTCTGCGATGCCTTTGGCCGATGTGAGAGAGCCGACATCATAAGCGGCGATCAATTGGGCCAGATCTTCTGCCCCCAAATTGGTGTAAACCGCCATGGCTAGGCCATCCCAAGCAGTTCGCGGGGCAGCTTGAAGATCATTTTTTCCTCGGCGGTTATGATGGTTTCCTCGGTTAGCGGGCGAATCGCGGCCAGTTGGGCGACAACTTCACGCACCAATTGTTCGGGGGCAGAAGCGCCAGCGGTTAAGCCAATGGTGTTCACCCCATCCAACCAAGCCGGGTCAATCTCATTCGCGCGTTGCACCAGCCGTGCGGGTGTGCCGCAGCGTTCAGCCACTTCAACCAAACGTACCGAATTGGATGAATTGGGTGCCCCGATCACCAACACAAAGTCGCATTGTGGCGCGATTTCCTTCACCGCAGCCTGGCGGTTTGACGTGGCATAGCAAATGTCTTCGGCCTTTGGTCCGGCGATCTGCGGATAGCGGGCGCGCAGGGCGGCAACCACAGCCGCCGTATCATCCACCGAAAGGGTGGTCTGGGTTAGGAAAGCCAGATTCGCCTCTGTCGGAAAAGGCAGATTCGCGACATCGGCAACCGTTTCCACCAAAGTAATCGTGCCTTCTGGCACTTGGCCCAGAGTGCCGATCACTTCGGGGTGGCCGCGATGGCCGATAAAAACGATATGGCGTCCCGCTTCTATTTGGCGTTCGGCTTGCCGATGAAC
>JBEGLE010000265.1:0-3118 GCA_041183725.1 Pseudomonadota bacterium
TAGGCATCACTCAAGTGCTTGCCCGCCGTATCGACCAGCGCGGCATGGCTGCCCAGTTTTGCGCGGACACCGGCCTTTTTCGCTTCGACCCGTTCCGATCGGCCATACTGGGCATGGCCCAGACGTAGACGTTCTTCGGACAGGGCATACAAATCGCCCAGCAATTGCCGCTTCCAGCTGTTCCAAGTCCCCGGGCCTACGGCACGAATATCGACAATCGTCAGCAGGCTGAGCTGACGCAGCCGCTCAACCGATTGCATCACGCCGACAAAATCGGTGATCGTCTTCCAATCGGCCAGATCGCGTTTGAAGGCTGTGGCGCTCATCAACAGGTGTTGGCTCACCAGCCAGCTCACCAGTTCGGTTTCATCGGCATCAAGGCCAAAGCGCGGGCAGAGTTTCAGCGCCACTTCGGCCCCCAGAACCGAGTGATCGCCGCGGCGGCCCTTGGCAATATCATGCAGCAGCACGGCAACATAGGTCGCCCGGCGCGATCGCACCTGATGGATCAACTGGCTGGCTAGTGGGTGATCCTCTTGGTGCTCACCCTTTTCAATTGCGGCCAGCAGGCCAATGGCCCGGATCGTATGCTCATCCACCGTATAGTGGTGATACATATCAAACTGCATCTGCGCCGTGACCCGAGCAAAATCAGGGACAAAGCGGCCAAAGACATCGGCCTCGCTCATCCAGCGCAGCACCGTTTCGGGGGTGTTGCGGCTGGTCAGTACGTCCAGAAACAGGGCATTGGCGCGCGGATCGGCACGCACCTTGGCATTGATCAGGTGGGCATCGCGGGCGGCAAGGCGCATGGCATTGGGGTGCACCTCCAGCCCATTGGCATCGGCCAGGGCAAAGATTTCGATTAAGCGCACGGGATCTTGGGCGAACCAACCGTCTTCAGGCACATCGATTTTGCCGCGTGCCACGGCAAAGCCAGCGATCAGACGCTTACGTCCACGCAAACCCGCCAGCAGCCCGCCTTTTTTCTTTTTGGTGAACTGATCGTCCAGTTCAGCCAGAAACAGCCCGGTCAGCGCGCCCACGCGCTTGGCCTGCAAAAAGAAGTAATGCATGAACCGCTCAACCGCGCTTTTGCCCGGCCGATCCGAAAATTGCATTCGGGCTGCGACTTCGCGTTGCAGATCAAAGGTTAGGCGGTCTTCGGCGCGGCCGGTGATCGCGTGCAGGTGGCAGCGGACTGCCCAAAAGAAGTTCTCTGCCCGGCGAAAGGCGCGATATTCGCTAGCGCTGAGCAGGCCGACATCGACCAGTTCCGCCGCGCTGCGCACTTTGTGAATATATTTGCCGATCCAATAGAGCGTGTGCAGATCGCGCAGGCCCCCTTTGCCTTCTTTGACATTGGGTTCCACGACATAGCGCGAATCGCCCAGCCGCCTGTGCCGTTCGCTGCGTTCTTCCAGCTTTTCGGTGACATATTCCCGCTCGGTTCCCGCCACAACCTCGGCAGCAAAGCGCCGTGCAGATTCGTCAAACAGGTTCTGATCACCCCAGACATAGCGCCCTTCAAGCAAGGCTGTGCGGATGGTCAGATCAGACTTGGCCATCCGCACCATATCATCCAGCGATCGGCTGGAATGACCCACCTTCAGCCCCAGATCCCACAGGAAATAGAGCATGGCCTCGATGACCTGTTCGCACCACGAGGTCTGTTTGCCGGGGGTAAGGAAGGCAATATCAACGTCGGAATGCGGGGCCATTTCGCCGCGACCATACCCGCCGACGGCCATGATCGTCAGCCGCTCACCGGTTGATCGATTGGGGGCACGATAGACTGCGCCCACCACATGATCGTGGATCACGCGCACCAGTTGGTCGACCAAAAAGGCTTGTGCTGCGGCGCATTCGGTTCCGGCTGACGGTTTTTCGCGCAGGCGTCGGGCAATTTCGGCGCGCCCGTGATCCAGCGCGCGGCGCAGCAGATCAACCACCACGGGGCGTGATCGCTCTGCCCCCTGCGCTGCCACAGCATCGCTGATCGCGGCGGCCAGACCGCGGCGTTCAATAATCTCGCGCTGAAGGGGAATCCGCAGGTCACTCATCCTTTAACCCTAGGGCAATGCGGTCCTGTCGGAAAGTGCCGATCCACGGCCACACCCGGTTCCCTCGGCGCTCGGCCTGTGCCAAAAGCAGGGCTCATGTGGTTTTTGGGGGATGTCCCAGTGTTGCTTCATTCGCTTGCCGCCCTCTTCGATCAGCCGATCTATTGGCAAAATCTGGGCCTGACCCGCGGCATTGATCTGCATTACTTCACCTTGCGCTGGTATAGCCTGGCCTATCTGGTGGGCATTATGCTGGCCTATTGGCACACCGCGCGGGCGATCAAGCTGCCGGTGCCGCCGATGAACCAGCTGAACGTTGACGATCTGTTTTTCTATTGCACCCTTGGCGTGATCCTCGGCGGGCGGCTGGGCTATGCCACGTTTTATACGGGCGGACAGACGGGCATTCCCAGCCTTTGGGCCCATCCGGCTGATCTGGCCAAGCTGTGGCAAGGCGGGATGAGCTTCCACGGCGGCCTGATGGGTGTGATTTTGGCCACCGGTTGGGTTTGTTGGCGGGGCAAGCTAAGCTTCCTGCGGGTGATTGATTTTGTTGCCGTAGGTGTGCCTTTTGGCATGTTCTTTGGCCGTCTTGCGAACTTTGTGAATGGGGAGCTGTGGGGACGGGTGGCCGGACCGGATGTGCCATGGGCTATGATCTTCCCCGATGCGCCCGATCAGCTCGCCCGGCATCCCAGCCAGCTTTACGAAGCCGGATTGGAAGGCCTGCTGCTGGGGGCCATCATGCTGACGCTGTTCTGGAAGACCCGCGCCCGATTGCGCCCCGGTCTGCTGGCTGGTGTGTTTGGCTGCGGCATGGCCTTGGCCCGGTTCACCGTGGAATTCTTCCGCGAACCGGATCAGCAATTGACCGAATTTGCCATGCGCAGCGGCTTGACCATGGGCCAATGGCTGACCCTGCCGATTGCCTTGGCGGGCTTGGCCTTTCTGCTGCGTGCCTTGCTGACGGCGCCGCTGGTTGATCCGGCGGCGCGCCGCACTCTGGTTCACTGATCCCCCAGCGAATGAACCCGGCCGAGCCGCTTTCGGCGATC